>JAITVF010000118.1 GCA_031285945.1 Oscillospiraceae bacterium | reverse complement strand
TGGATCCTCATTGATATATCCTCCTTGTTTTCTGCCGCGCATTCATTGCGCAGCGTCGAGTGGTTTATATCCTGACCGGGACTGCCGTTCCTTCGGCGACCCTTATTCAGGGGCTCACGGGTGGTTCTGGCAGAGCGTGGGAATTAGTGTGTATCACCTGGCTTCCGTCCGCCCGTGCGGGCGAACTGATTGGGTATCGGTGAGGGTAACCTATCCTCCGCGTTGTCAAGGGCCCTTCTCACCTCGGCGTTCGATTCCCTTCTTACGCCTACAATACTATTATCGGGACACAGCCCCATAACTTTAGCCCGCCGCGCGTTTTTTTTCAAAAAAAGCTTACGCCCATTTTAAACCGGCCAAAAAACGGCTCAACAACAAGCTTTTACCCGGTCACGCCAATTTAAGCTTTTAAGCCGTATAGCCCCGTATAAGTACTAAGTAAGCATTACTAAGCGCCAGGCTCAAGCCTTGCCGTTTGCATTCGGCTTATATTCGGCCTATATTATAATAGGTATATAAAGCAAGCTTACATAATTATGTAAAATTATTGGGATTTTGTGTAAATTATGCGCTAACCGCAAAATTTGACAAAAATAGCCAAAATAGATATACTGATAGCGTAAGCAAGGCGGGCGGCAGGGTTGCTCCCCCGAAAGGGGGTAACCGCGTGACGATATTGGAAGTCCTAGGACTGCTAATGCTAATCGTGGCGGTTATCGATCTGGTGGTTTACATCACCAGAAAGAAATAACCGCACCCTAACTTAATAAGGCGCGGCGCTTTCTACAAGTATATTCATACATAGGGAGCGACCGCCCTGACAAGGAGCCGCCCGTCTTGCTTACATTATACTATATTATGGGAATAATAGCAACCCCATTATTGCCGGCCCGGGGCAAAACGCCTACCCCGCAAACAGCTGGGCCGACGCTACGGTGACCATATCGCCCTCAACCCTGATCGAAACGCCTATTCCGGCCTGATCATAGTTTTCGCTCGTCATATTGTTAAGATGTCCTGTGCTGGCGGCGAGCTGGCTGAACATAAACCGGGCCGCCTCCCTGGTGGTATACATCCCCTGGGTAAACTGGATGCGGCTTACGTTTTCGCCGTGCCATTTGCCGGCGTAATCGAAGCCGGCCTCCTCAAACGAGGTGTAATAAGAGGATCCGTCCGGCCGGGTGTGGGAAAGATCGTCCAGAACCTCGGGCGCCCTGAGCCTTGCCGCCCACCTTAGGCGCTCCTCCATCCCCAGGGCCGACTCGCCCCTGCTCTCTCTTTCCCCGTTGATGAGCCGGAACAGCTCTTCTTCAAAGGCCTCGGCGTCGATTCCGGTTTTTTCTTCCTGCCGTAGCGCCGCGGGCTGTTCCGCCGCCGCCGATTCCTCAAAGACGTCCCCCTGCCCAAACGCCGTCCCGCCGTAAGGCTCGGGCTGAGGCGCAGGCTGAGACTCGGGCTGCTGCGGCTCCTCTCTCGGCTCGGGCTTATTGGCGCCGCTGTCGGGGCCGGAGGGCGCTACGCTATTTGCCGGCGGCGCGCTTTCGCTTTCGCCGGGCAAAGACTGCGCTTCCGGCAACGCATCCTCCCGCTCTGCTTCTGCTTCTGATTCTGCTTCTGATTTTTCCGGCGACAAGGCTGTCGGCGAGGCTTCGCTTTGTGGCCCGGGCTTGCTTTGCGGCTCCGCGTTACCTCGCGCCGCTTCTGAGATTCCGGCAAGGGGCGGGGTGCTCAGCTCGGCCTCGCCGCTCCCCTCCGCCCGGTCTGTAACGCAGCCGCAAAGAATAACGGCAAAGGCTGCGGCAATGACAATAAGCTTTTTCATATAGCACGCTCCCGTCTTAAGAGGACGATTTGGCTGTCTTTATATTAATAGTTATCCTTTTGGATGCCGCTTATTCATAAAGCGGCATTTTTTGTTTAAATTGTAATTTTAATGCAGATTATTCACCCCTAGCCCTAAGACCGCATAGCCTTTAGGGAACGCAAAAATCCATAGAACGGGATACGTGAATAGTTATGATAAGCATAGCAAGACCACTTATTGACCAGGAAGAAAAGAACGCGGTAATAAAAGTGCTGGAAAGCGGCCTCCTTGCCTCCGGCCACGAAACGGAGGCTTTTGAGGAAGCCTTCGCCGCCTATATCGGAATGCCCCGCGGCATAGCCTGCACCTCCGGCACCGCCGCCCTTGAGCTGGCCCTGCGCTCTCTGGGCCTCGGCCAGGGGGATAAAATTCTTACCACCGCCTTTTCCTTTATAGCGTCGGCCAACTGCGTCGTCTACGCGGGCGGGCTTCCCCGCTTTTGCGATATCGACTCCGATAGCTTTCTAATGACTCCCGAGACTGTTCGCGCGGCGCTCGACAGGGATAAAGACATCCGCGCCATAATCGCGGTTCATCTCTTCGGCCAGCCCTGCGATATGGAGGGTATCATGGCCATAGCAAAGGAGCGCGGCCTCACCGTGGTAGAAGACTGCGCCCAAAGCCACGGCGCCCTCCTGGGCGGCAAAAAAGCGGGCTCCTTCGCCGACGCCTCCTGCTTTAGCTTTTACCCCACCAAAAACATGACAACCTCCGAGGGCGGCATGGTCCTCTTTAAAAATGAAGCCCCCGCCCGGCGCTGCCGTATGCTTATAAACCACGGCATGAGGGAAAGGTATCGCCACGAGATCACAGGCTACAACTTCCGCATGACAAACATAGCCGCGGCCATAGGCAATGAGCAGCTTAAAAAGCTGCCCGCCTTCAACGCCGCCAGGCAAAAAAACGCCGCCTTTCTTAGCGCCGGGATCACGAACCCGCTTATAGATATCCCGGCGGTACTCCCCCGCCGCGAGCACGTATTTAACCAGTATACCGTAAAGGTAAAGGAGCGCGAGCGGTTCTTAAGGCATCTTGAAAAAAATGAAATCGGCTGCGGAATCTTTTACCCCCTCACCATTCCCGAGCAGCGCTGCATGAGCGGTATAGCTCAAAATATAAGCTTCCCCGCCGCCGATGGGGTAAAAAACCGGGTTGTGAGCCTTCCCGTTCACCCCGGCCTTTCGCGCGGCGATCTCGAAACAATCGTGAGGGCAGTAAACGATTTTATATAAAGCGCTATAAAGCCACATCACGGACAAACGCCCGCGCATATAATTGATATGCATGAAAGGCAGGTGCGCCATTACATGAATATAGCTTTAATCGGTTTTGGCTATTGGGGGCCTAACATAGCCCGCAATATAGCGGCCTGCAAAAAAACAACGCTTTACGCCGTCTGCGACTCCGACCCGCAACGGCTTGAACGGGCGGGGAATATCTACCGGTCGGGAAGCGTCCGGCTCCTTTCCGATTACAGGGGGCTTCTCTTCGACCCAGCCGTCGACGCCGTGGCGATTGCCACCAATACCGGGGCCAATCACCGTCTCGCGCTTGAGGCTGTCGCGGCGGGCAAGCATATCTTTATAGAAAAGCCTATGACCTCCACTCTGGCCGAGGCCGTTGAGGTGGGCGCCGCCGCCGAAAGGGCGGGCGTTATAATTCACGTTGACCACATTATGCTTTACAACAGGGTGATAGCCTACATAAAAGATATGCTCGACAATGGAATTCTCGGGGAGCTTTTGTACTACGATTCCTCCCGAATGAACCTTGGCCCTATACGCAGGGACGTAAACGCCATGACCGACCTCGCGGTTCACGATCTGGCCGTTATCGATTACCTTTCAGGGGGCAAGACCCCACAAAGCGTAACCGCGGTTGGGGGAAGGGGCTACGGCAGGCAGGAAGCCCTTACATATCTCACCATGAAGTATCAGGGCTTTATAGCCCACCTGCGCTCAAGCTGGATGTCCCCGGTCAAAGAGAGGCGAATGATAATTGGCGGAACTAAGAAAATGCTCGTCTTCGACGACGTAAAAAGCATCGACAAGCTCACCGTGTACGACAGCGGCATAGAGGTAACGCCGGCCGAAACCTATGGCGAATACGAATACAAGGTCCGCGCCGGAGACATACACATCCCCTTTATAGGCTTTGAGGATTCGCTGCTCGCGAGCGTCGGCCATTTTGCCGAATGCGTCGAAAATAACGTCCTCTCCCGCTCGTCCCACCTTCAGGCGATTCGCGTTATAGAAATTCTTGAGCAAGCGCAAAAGCAGCTGCAAAAATAACGGGAGGAAAAAGACATGCCGAAGGAAATTGACAGTATCCCGGTGGCGCGGCCGTCCTTTGACGGCTCCGAGCTTATGGGCATCCGCGCGGTTCTCGAATCGGGCTGGGTAGCCCAGGGCCCCGAGGTTGAAAGGTTCGAAAAGCTCATAGCCCTGCGCGAGGGGGCTCGCTTTGGGGTGGCGGCCTCTTCTTGCACCGCCGCGCTCCAGCTGGCCATACGGGCGCTGGGGGTGGGCAAGGGCCACGACGTTATAGTTCCCGCCTTCACCTTTATAGCCACCGCCAACGCCGTTGTAAGCGAGGGCGCCACCCCCATTTTTGCCGACGTGGACGAGGAAACATTTACCCTGAGTATATCCGCGCTCAAAAATACAGTCCTCTCCTATGAGCTAAGAGAAGGCGCGCTTATAAATCCCGCAACAGGCAATGCGCTCAGGCTCATCATACCCGTTCACCTTTTCGGCCTCTGCGCCGACATTCCCGCGGTAAACGCCATAGCCCTTAAGGCGGGCCTTCTAGTCCTGGAGGACGCCGCCTGCGCAATCGGCGCGCGTATTGGAGAAAAAGGGCAGGGTACCTTCGCAAACCCCTCATGCCTGAGCTTTCACCCGCGCAAGTCCATCACGACCGGAGAGGGCGGAATGGTCCTTACCGACGACGAGGCGCTTGCCGAAAGTATGCGCTCGCTCAGAAGCCACGGCGCCGAGGTCTCGGGCTACGAGCGGCATACTAAAAAGGATTACGGCCTTTTAATGCCGGAGTTTAACGGGCATGGCTATAACTTTAGAATGACCGACGTTCAGGCGGCCATGGGAATTGCCCAGGCGGCAAGGCTCGACAGCTTTATAGCCGAGCGGCGAAAGCTCGCCGAATATTACAGCTCGTTGTTAGAGGATATAGGTTATCTTAAAATCCCCCATGCTCCGCCGGGATACCTCCACACCTACCAGTCATATGTCTGCCGGGTGGATGAAAAGGCCGCCGGCGGCCTTGCCCAAGCCCATCAGCTGCGGAACAACGTCATGCTGGCCCTCGCCAAGAGAAATATCTCCACCCGGGCCGGAACTCACGCCCTGCATAACACCGGGTATTATAAAAGGCTTTATTCCCTGCGGGAATCAGACTTCCCGGCGGCCGACAGGTGCGAAAAGCTCTCGATAGCCCTGCCCCTCTTTGTGGGGATGACCAGGGCGCAGCAGGAGCTTGTAGCAAAAGAGCTGGCCACCGCCTTTAAAAATCTAAGCTAGATTCGCGATTATACTCGTAGTATATATAAAGTATAAGGGGTAAGATTATGCGAAGCCTTAAGGGAAAACGGGTGCTGATCACAGGCGGGGCGGGCTTTATAGGCAGCCATTTAGCCGAAGTTGTCCTTAAGGAGGGGGCGGCGGAGCTTTTTATCGTCGATAACTTTTTTGTGGGCAAAGAGGAAAACCTGGCCGCCATAAAAGAGAATAAGAACGTCGTAGTCTTTAAAGAGGACGCCTGCGACTTAAATTCCATGGAAGCGATAATTCGCAGGGGAAATATACAGGTCGTATATAATCTCGCGACCATGGCCCTCATCTATTCCTTTTTTAACCCCCACACGGCCTGTATGCTCAACGTCCGCCTAATGGATACGCTTCTTAATCTTTTGCGGGGCGAAAAATTCGAAACGCTTATACACGTATCCTCCTCCGAGGCTTACGGCGCCGCCCTCTACGCCCCTATGGACGAAGGCCATCCCCTTAATCCCACAACCCCCTACGCGGCGGGAAAGGCCGCCGCCGATCTTATGCTAAAATCCTTTTATAATCTTTATAATCACGATACCGTCATAGTAAGGCCCTTTAACAATTACGGCCCCCGCCAGAATATCGAAGGCCCTCTGGCCGGAATTATACCGCTGACTGTAAGGCGAATACTCGCGGGCGAAAAGCCTGTGATCGAGGGGGACGGCTCCCAGACCCGCGATTACATCTATGTGGCCGATACGGTCAGGGGATTGATCGCAGCCTATAACAACGAAAATATACGCGGAGAGACTATAAACCTGGGCTCGGGGGCGGAGCGCAGGATAAGCGATATAGTAAAAAAAATCTGCGAACACTTAGGCTACGCGGGCCCCGTCGAGCATACGCCCGCCCGCCAGGCCGACGTAAAAAGGCTCTGCGCCTCTACAAAAAAGGCGGAGTCGCTCCTTCACTTTTCGCCGGAGATCAGCTTTGAGAACGGCCTCGCCAAAACACTAAACTGGTATATGGGGAAAAAACGTTAAATATGGGAGCGAATCAACATTGAGTATAACAGAGCTTTTGCAGTCCTTTGAAAACGACGGCCGGCTGGCAAGGCTGTTCGACGAGCTTGAGGCCGCTCTTAAATTCCTTGGGGAGGACGAAAAAAATAAGAGCTTGCGCGAGAAGGTTGTCTTCCGTCAGCTCGCCGGCCTGCTTATGACCGATTCCGAAAGGGCGGCATGGCACGGCCTGCCAAAGGGCTGCCGCATGAGAGAAAACGCAAAGATCATCTCGCCGGAAAAGCTCGACTGCGCCGAGCACGTATATATAGGAGAGGGCGCCATAATCGACGCGAGCGGCGGCCTTGCCATAGGCCCGCACACCACCGTTGCCGCCGGAGTTTTTGTATGGACCCACACCTCCCACAAGGCAAACCTCGCCATGGCAAATTACCCGGGCAGCGAGCTTATAGAAAGAAAGCCCACCAAAATTGGCGCCGGCGTTTTTATCGGGGGGCCGGCTGTTGTGGTGAGCGGAGTTACAATAGGCGACAGAACAGTAATACTGCCCATGAGCTGCGTTACGTCCGATATACCCGGCAACTGCATGGCGGGCGGTAGCCCCGCAAAAGTTATAAAGGCCTTGTAGTATTAGAGAAGCGATAACCGTTTGCGATAGGAGGTTAATTTAATATAATGGAAAACTCGGGCCCTTTGGTATGCGTTGTAATGCCCTGCTACAATCACGAAAAATATGTGGGGGAGGCTATAAAAAGCGTTCTTTCGCAAACCCACCGCCACCTTGAGCTGCATATCATAAACGACGGCTCCACCGACCGCTCAGGGGAGGAGATCAAGCCGTATCTTGGCGACGCAAGGGTGCGATATTACGCATTACCGCAAAACACCAGCTATTTCGGGCCGGTGAGGATGTACGAAAGCATAGTCGCTTCCACAAGCGCAAAGTACGTAGCGCTTCTCGCCTCCGACGATATGTGGAAAAAGCAAAAGCTCGAAAAGCAGATAGAAGTGCTTGAGAATAACCCCCGCTACAAGGCCTGCTTTACCTGGGACGAGGTAATATACGAGGAGGGGGCGCAGGGCTGGCGGCTGCCGGAAAACTACTCGGCCCTGGGCAATATGAGCCGGTACGAGTGGTTCTACTTCTTCTTTTTGTGGGGCAACCGTATAAACGCCTGCTCGATGCTTATCGATAAGGCGGTATATCAGGAGCTGGGCGGCTATGACCCCAATTTCAGGGCGGTGGGCGATCTCTATCTCTGGATGCTCCTCGCTACCAGGCATCCATTTTATCTTCTGCCCGAAAAGCTTACATACTACAGACGCCACGCCAAAAACCTGAGCACGGCGGACGGCGTAAGCGTACAGCTTATAACCGAGGATTATATACTCAGCAGGCGGCTGATAACCGAAATGGATAAGGACTTTTTTGCCAAAGCCTTTTCCGAAAATATTTATTATACAGACCTTGACGATCCCCGGGTGCTGGCGGCCGAAAAGATAATCCTGCTGTTTTCCTTTTGCCGCCGCGAGTATGACCAGGTGGCCATAGAGCTTTATATAGAATACTCAAAGCATAAAGGCTTCGTAACGCTTATGGAAACCCGCTACGGCCTTACCACAAGAGAGCTGGGCCTTATACTGCGAAGATGCGGGCTTGCCTCGGCGGGAGGGGTCGCGCCCCTTGCGTCGGCCCTCGCGCCGCTTCCTGGCAGGGCGGCGATCCTTATGAGGGATATGGCCCAGGGCAGCCTCACCCCCGAAAGCCTGCGTATATATTCCTGGGGCTTTTTGCTGGACGCGCTGAGCGTGGCATATAAATCGGGAGCGGCCCCACACGCCATGGATGCCGCCGCCCTTAAAAACAACCTTTACGCCGCCCAAAAGCGGCTTTACGAATCGAAAAGCGGCAGAACCGTAGCGGTAATAGTCGGCGAGGGCGCTGCCGGGAATTTTGATTTTATCCTGCCCCAAAGCGGCCTGATCAATCCCGGCAGCGACAGCGTACTCTACTGCCTGCTGCCAAAAAGGGCCTCTATCTTTGGCGACGCAAAAGCCCCGGCCCTGCCCGCGGAGCTAAAAGTATTTGAAATATTCTCTAAGGAAGAGCACTTTATCTACTCCTGCATCGACAAAGGCGTACGCCCCGACATGCTGGTTCTCGTCGGCTGTATAAGCGATGAATACTCCTGGGAGTACATCCTCAAAAAATACCCCATGGATATACTTATAACATATCTTGAGCTGGGAGAAACCCCGCCGCAAGAGCCGGAGCACCCGATAAAGAAATACCTCGACAGGCTATATAGTCGATAAAGGGGAGCGAAATTATGCCGTTTTACATCCACCCCACAGCCGAGGTGAGCGCCGAGGCCTTTATAGGCGAGGGCACAAAAATATGGAACCACGCTCAAATCCGCGAAAAGGCCCATATAGGCAGAGACTGCGTGGTATCCAAAAACGTTTATATCGATACCGGCGTTATAATAGGCGACCGCTGCAAGCTACAGAACAACGTCAATATCTATAAAGGCGTAACGGTAGAGGACGACGTCTTTCTCGGCCCAGCCATGACCTTTACAAACGACCTTTACCCCAGAGCGCCGGGGGAGGACTGGGAGGTCACGGCAACCCTTGTGAGGAAGGGAGCGTCCATCGGCGCCAACGCCACGGTGGTCTGCGGGATAACCATAAACGAATACGCCATGGCGGGGGCGGGCTCGGTCGTAACCCGCGACGTACCCCCACACGCCCTGGTAGCCGGCAACCCCGCTAGAATCATAGGCTACGTCTGCCGCTGCGGCCGCCGCCTTAAGGCGGGCAAAAACGTCTGTGACAGGTGCGGGCTGCAAAACAGCCTAACGCCTAACGGCTAAAAAGCTATAGCCGATCAACGTTTTAAGGCCGTCAGCCTTTTGCCCCGCGGTAGCCCCTCACCGCGCACAGATAGCTTACCAGCATAAATATAATTCCCAGCGCGAAAAATATAACCGCTAGCTCGGCGCCGCTAACTCGGTCGGCAATAGCGCTTGCTCTCTCGCTGATTGCCGCTCTGGTATTGTCGGATACGACGTAGTTGAATACAATAAACGGCACCATCATGATTACAAGAATGGGCGCGTAGGTTATCATCCTCATCTTAGTGTAGCCGTATCGGAAAAAGAGTGGCGCCTGAAGGCCCGCCGTTAGCCAGAATAAAACAAACGCTACGCCCATAGCCAGCAGCGCCTGAGCGGGAGACGTTTCCCGCCCCGTAAAGCGGCTCGCGAGGATAGTGAGCGGAATAATCACCAGGCATACGGTGAGGGCATGGGCCGCCAAAAAAAGGTATCGGCCCCGCACCACGCCGCGCTCCGGCATGGCTACCGCGCTGTAAAGGCGCTCCATCCGGTTTTTTTCCTGTAGTGAAAATACCGTCGCCGCAAGAAAGGTAAACATTACGCCGCACATGGCCCCGATTCCAATAACGCCCATGTCGAAAAAAAGAAAGGGATATATGAGAAATAAGATATAGCTTTTGATATAAGCCCTTACCGATAAAAAATCCAGCTTAAGCATTTTAATCGCGCTCATTTGTGCTCATCCTCCCTCGCTGTGTAAATCATAATTTCGTCGATTGTGCCCCGCTCGAGTATGCAGCCCGCGGGCTCGCGGCTCACGTCTCTTCGGGAGACAAGCCCCTCAAAGCCGGTCGTATGCATGCGCAGCCCGTGGATTTTTCCCCTTAGGTCCCCTGTCAGGTCCTCCCTTCCGCCCTTTATTATGCGGTATTCCTCTATAAGCTCCTCGGTCGGGCCGGTAAAGAACACCCTTCCTCCGCGTATGTAGGTGATATAATCGGCGACCCGCTCAAGGTCGGCGGTTATATGGGTAGAAAACAAAACGCTGCGGTTCCCGTCCTTTATATAATCCTGCAAAAGCTCAAGAAGCTCGTCGCGCGAGGGGGGATCCATTCCGCTTGTGGGCTCGTCGAGGATAAGAAGCCTCGCGTCGTGCGCAAACGCGCAGGCCAGCATAAGCTTTGTCTGCATCCCCTTCGAGAGCTGCCCGACCTTTTTGTTTCCGTCAAGGCCAAAAAGGCTCAGCATCTCAAGAAAGGTCTTCTGCTTCCAGTTATCGTAAAAGATAGCCATGGCCCTTCCGGCCTCCATAACCTTCCAGTCGCACACAAAAACGTTGCTGTCAAACACTACGCCTATCTGCTTTTTTACCTCCGCCTCGCCTGCGATGTGATCTGTCCCCAATATAGAAACATCCCCTGCGCCCTTTGAGATAAAATTGAGTATAATACTCAGGGTCGTCGTCTTACCCGCTCCGTTTGGGCCAATAAGCCCCATGATGTAGCCAGGCGGCAGATGAAAGCTCACGTCCTCAAGCTTAAATTTCCCGTAATCCTTTGAGATGGATTTTACCTTCAGCATCAGTCTACCTCCATAATAAGTCTTAGCATCCCGGCCAGCTCTTCGCCGGTAAGTCCCGCGTTTTTCGCCGCCTCCGCCGCCTCTCCCAGCGACCGCTCCACCTCTCGCAAAAGCTGCTCGCGCATAAGCTGGCTGCCCTTTGGCATAACATAGTAGCCCTTGCCCTGCAGGCTTGTTATAAAGCCCTCCTGCTCGAGCTCGCTATAGGCCCGCATCGTAGTCAGAACGCTTATTTTTAAGTCCTTAGCCAGCTGGCGAAGCGAGGGTAGCGTTTCGTTTTCCATAAGCTCCCCCGACATTACCGCCGCCCTTATCTGCGATTTGATCTGCTCGTATATAGGCATTGTCGAGGCGTTTGATAACACTACCTTCATGCCCTGCCTCCAATCTGTCGCGTCTTATATAACTTATATAACTGTTATGTTATTTACAATAACAGTATAGCGATTTATTTTAATTTTGTCAACCGGTAAAGCAAAAAAATGCTTTTATAATATTACACTATTGCTTCCCCCGCCAGAGGCGGGGGAAGCAATAGTGTAGAAATAAGTATTTTAAATGCGGAGCAGTATTAAAACCCAAGAGGTGTAAGCACGGCGGGTCAAAACACCCGGCTCTGCGGAGCCACCCTCTTTAGCAAAGAGGGTGCCGCCCGTAGGCGGCGGGTGTTTTGGCGCGGGTCTATAAAGCTATTACGGTGTGAACACTAGCCCTTCCCAGTCAAAATCTGACGCTTCCTCAAGGCTTTTCGGCCAGCCCTTACACCATTCGGGAACGGACGGGGCCTCCACCCGGTCTAAGCTGGGGGTATAGGGCTTGATATCCAGAACAGGGGTTCCGTCCTCGGCGTCGATCCAGGTCAGGCCGAGAATCCCGTTCTCGCCGTCAATGTAAGTGACGCCGGCGCAGGAAACCGCTATAGGGTTTGGCCGCAGCGGAGAGCGGGTCGCAAAGGTTCCAAGCTCCGCCGGCCCGCCTTTGTAGGGGGCGGGCTGAGTAAGCACACTTCTCGCGTCCTCGCTGTCGCAGCCTGAAAACCACCACAAAACGCTTACATGGCCAAAGCCCTCAAGCCCCGCCAATCCTTTCGCGTAGCTCTTATTGAGCACAACCCTAAAGTTGCCCTCATCAGTTTTGATTTCGCCTATAGCGTTGAGCATTAATTTTTCCATAAACAAATATATCCTCTCATATTTATTTACGGCGCCGTAATTCCAGTATAGCAGAACCGCCGAACACTACAACCCCCAAAATTAAGAGATGACGCAAATTTTGCGCCATCTCTTATAGCCCCGTTAAAACTCTATTCTCTGCGCGATATAATCGCCCAGCTCATCAATTGGAATACGCTCCTGGGCCATGGTGTCGCGGTCGCGGACGGTTACGCGGCCGTCCTCCTCCGACTGGAAATCATAGGTGACGCAAAAGGGGGTGCCGATTTCGTCCTGGCGGCGGTAGCGCCTGCCTATGGCTCCCGAATCGTCGTAGTCTGTCATAAAGCGCTTGCTGAGAGCTTTTTGCAGCTTTTTCGCCCCTTCCCCCAGCTTTTTGGATAAGGGCAGAACCGCGGCCTTTATCGGCGCAAGGGCCGGATTAAGCCGCATCACTGTGCGGGTATCGCCCTCGCCGAGCTCTTCCTCGTCATAGGCGTCGCAGATTAGGGCCAAAAGCGTGCGCTCTACGCCCAGTGAGGGCTCTATCACGTAGGGCAGATAGTGCTCGTTGGCCTCCTGATCAAAATATTCGAGGCTTTTGCCCGAGGCCTTCATGTGGGCGGAAAGATCAAAGTCGGTGCGGTCGGCGAGGCCCCACAGCTCCCCCCAGCCAAAGGGGAACAAAAACTCGAAATCGGTGGTGGCTTCGGAGTAAAAGCTCAGCTCCTCTTTATCGTGGTCGCGGGTGCGCAGGCTCTGCTGTTTAATCCCCAGATCGGCGAGAAAGCCCCCGCAGGCCTCCTTCCACCAGGCAAACCACTCGGCGTTTGTTCCCGGCTTGCAGAAAAACTCAATCTCCATCTGCTCGAACTCGCGGGTGCGGAAGATAAAATTGCCCGGCGTGATCTCGTTGCGGAAGCTTTTGCCCAGCTGCGCTATACCAAAGGGTATCTTTTTGCGGCTGGCTCTTTGCACATTGGCAAAGTTTACGAATATCCCCTGGGCCGTTTCGGGCCGGAGGTAAACCTCGTTCTTCGCGTCCTCGGTTACGCCCTGAAAGGTTTTAAACATAAGATTAAACTGCCGGATATCCGTAAAATCCGAGCCGGAGCAGCCAGGGCATTTTACGCCCTTTTCCCGGATAAAATCGCGCATCTGCTCGTTTGACCAGCCGGTCACCACGGCGCCTGTCTGCTCCTCTATAAGATTATCGGCGCGGTGACGGGTTTTGCAGCTCTTGCAGTCCATAAGCGGGTCAGAAAATCCGCCAACATGCCCCGAGGCCACCCACACCTGCGGGTTCATTAGTATAGCGCTATCCAGCCCCACGTTATGGGGATTCTCCTGGACAAAGCGCTTCCACCACGCTTTTTTCACGTTATTTTTAAGCTCCGCGCCAAGGGGGCCGTAATCCCACGTATTGGCAAGCCCGCCGTAAATTTCGCTCCCCGCGAAAACATACCCCCGCCCCTTGCACAAGGCTACGATTTTTTCCATAGATTTTTGGGTATTATCCATTTCATCCTCCACAATCGCGATCGTTATAGGGCTTATTTTACCTTTATAGCAGGATAAAGTCAAGGGGCGAGCCGGGTCAAAACATTCGGCGCAATTCCGCAGCATTTGACAAATATAGCCAAATATATTATAGTAATACTGTAAGCCGACGGGCGGCGGGGTTGCTCCCCCGAAAGGGGGTAACCGCATGACTACTATAGAAGTCCTAGGACTGCTTATGTTGCTTGTGGCGGTTATCGATCTGGTGGTTTATATCACCAGAAAGAAATAACCGCACCCTAGCCAGTAGCTAAGGCGCGGCGCTCTCTTCAAGTCCCAAATTACCTAGGGAGCGACCACCCCTAGCAAAGGAGCCGCCCGTCTGCTTGCATTATAGCATATTATGGGAATAATTGCAAGCCCTGCGCGCTAAATATCCAGCATCGAACCCGGGTCAAAACACCCGCCGCCTGCGGGCGGCACCCTCTTTTCTCAAGAGGGTG
>JAITVF010000109.1 GCA_031285945.1 Oscillospiraceae bacterium | reverse complement strand
CGAACCAGCGCGTTGCGCTTTAAAATCCGCCCCACGGCTAGGGCAAGCGCTATGGTGACTACGGCCGGCAGTCCCTCGGGCACCGCCGCCACCGCAAGGGAAATTCCGGTAATAAGCATAGAAAAAACATCCTCGCCCCTGAGTATTCCGGTCAGCGAGACCACCGCACAGATTCCGAGGCAGCCGACCGCTATGTATTTCCCCAGCTGGGCAAGGCGCTTCTGTAGCGGGGTGGGCTCTTCCTCGATCTCGTGGAGCATTCCGGCTATTTTGCCCATTTCGGTGTTCATACCGGTCGATATTACCACGGCCTGTCCCCTGCCCTTTACGATGCTGGTCCCCATATAAACAAGATCGGCGCGGCCGCTTTTTTGCGGAATATCGTCGTTGCGGGCGGCTGTTTTTTCCACCGGAAGGCTCTCGCCGCTTAAAAGGCTTTCGTCGCAGTGCATGGAAACCGCCTCAGTGAGTCTTGCGTCGGCGGGAATTTTGTCCCCTGTTTTGAGGACAATAACATCTCCGGGCACAATCTGATCGGCCGGAACGGTTACCTGCTTTGCGCCGCGTATAACGCGGGCGGCGGGCGCCGCCATCCGGCTTAAGGCCTCAAGGGTTTTTTCGGTGCGAAACTCCTGCAAAAAACCCAGAACGGCGTTGAGCAGCACTATTACGATTATGGCTATCGCCTCGGTAACCTCACCCATCAGTACCGATACTGCGGTGGAAATAAGCAGAATCATAGTCATTAAATCTCTAAACTGGCCTGCGAATATCTTCATGGCGCTTACTTTTTTGCTCTGCTTAAGCCGGTTTTCGCCGTGCTGCAAAAGCAGCCTGTCCGCCTGCTTTTGCGAAAGCCCCATAGTCTTTTTATTTTCCGCGGTCATACATCCCTCTCCTTTTACAATTCATAATGCAAAATTCAAACAAGCCAAACTGCTCCAGTCCCCGTATAGCATGTATACGCCCCGGCCTGTCCGGTTATGACATCGGGCCTTAGCTTTGCCGTAAAAGTTTAGATTGGCACTTGACAATGCGGTATAATCGTGATATTGTGATACTGTACTATTTGAAATAGTACAATTAGTACATTCTTAAGAAGGGAGGCGGCCGGCTTGATTGTTCTTGATCTGCAAAGCCGCGTGCCGATATACGAGCAGCTAAAAAACAAGATATGCGAGCTCGCGGTTATCGGGCAGCTTAACCCCGGCGACCAGTTGCCCTCGGTGCGTAATTTTGCCCGCGACCTGGGGGTTAACCCAAACACGGTGCAAAAGGCATACCAAGATCTTGAGCGCGACGGCATCATCTATTCCGTTACGGGAAAGGGAAGCTTTCTAAACGAGAAAATCCTGCTTCACAGCCAGCTTGAGCGCCAATATCTGCAAAAGCTCGAGCAGATAGCATGGCAGGCCAGACAATGCGGAATAAAGCTCACGCAGATTATCGACGCAATTCAAAAGGTCTACGAGGGGGAATTGAGCAATGATAACGACGAAAAGCCTGACTAAAAGCTTCGACGGCTTTACGGCGCTTGAAAACTTTTCGGTAGAGGTGCCCTCCGGCTCTATCTACGGGCTGGTGGGCACCAACGGTTCGGGAAAAAGCACCCTGCTCCGCCTCATTTCGGGAATATACCGGCCAGACGGCGGCAGTGTGGAAATTGCGGGCGAAACGCCCTACGAAAATGTCGCGGTCAAAAAGAAGATATTTCATGTCTCGGACGATCTGTATTTTTTGCCGCAGACCACCATGGACGATATGGCGGCCTTTTACGCGGGGGTCTATGAAAGCTTTGACCTTGAAAGCTATAAAGAGATGTGCGGGCGCTTTCCTATCGACCCCAAAAAGCGGATAGGGAAATTCTCAAAGGGAATGAAGCGGCAGACCGCGCTTATTCTGGCCCTTGCCTGCCGCCCACAGGTGCTGCTTCTCGACGAAGCGTTCGACGGCCTTGATCCCGTTATACGGATAGGGCTCCGCAAAATTCTGGCCGACCTTATCGCCGATGGCCATATGAGCGTGGTCATAGCCTCGCACAATCTGCGGGAGCTCGAGGATCTGTGCGATCACATGGGGCTTTTGCACGCGGGCAGGGTTATCTTCGCCCGGGAAATCGACCAGGTAAAGCTTGGCTTTTGCAAGGTTCAGGCCGCATTTTCCAAGCTACCCTCCCCCGAGCTGCTGCTGGGGCTCGACATCATGCAAAAGGAGCTTGTCGGCAGCGTTATGAATCTCATTGTGCGCGGCCACCCCAACGACATTATGGGAGTCGTTCAGACGCTCGACCCCCTCTTTGTTGAAACGGTTCCGCTGACTCTTGAGGAAGTATTCATTCACGAAATGGAGGCGGTAGGCTATGACTACAACAAAATCCTCTTCTAGCCCTATGGGGCGGGGGTTCTTCCTGTCGTCTCTGCGCAGGCAGCTTTCCGGCGTCATTGTAGTTTTTATCATCTTGTTCACCGCCATCGTGGTCCCCTGGCTGGTGGAAATACCCAGCCACTATTACGACGGCTCATATGAATCGAACATTACCGATTACTTTTTAAGAATGTTCGCCGACGGCATTTACAGGGATGGGGTGATCTCTAATTTAACGGCGGTCTTTCTGGGCAGTGCAGCCTTTGCCTGCGCGGTTTCGGCCGCAAGATACCTCCACAGCATGAAAATGACCGACCTCTACCACTCGCTGCCCATAAGGCGAGAGAAGCTGCTGCTTATTAATTCGGCGGTTTCCATGCTGGTTGTGTTGGGCCCGTTTTTGCTGATTTATGCCGGGGTTATCCTCTGGCAGGTAATCGCCTATGGCAGATTCGGCTGGCTGGGCTCCTGGTACTGGAGCTTTGCCATTATGGACTTTATGACCGTTGCGATTATGGTCTTTGTCATCTACACGCTCACAACCCTGACAGCCGTCTGTGTCGGTACTACCTTCGACGCTATAGCGATATCGGGAACGGCGGGCTTTGCGCCCCCCCTTATATGCCTGATAGCCGGCGGCATATGGGAGACCACAACCTATGGCGCTGTCGCCAGCTATGATTATCTTATGCGGATTTCGCCTTTCCTCTTCTTTTTCGAGCGAGGCACCGGTATCTCATACGACAGCAGCGTTTACTATACCCGGTACGACTACGGCTCCATCGCCACGCTTTTCGGGGTGTGGCTCATTATCGGAATCGCTATGGGGGCGCTGGCGGTTTATTGCTATCGCAGGCGAAAAAGCGAGCTTGCCGAGCAGACCCAGCCCCACGGCGTTCTGCAAACCGCAATGAAATGCTTTGCGGCCTACTGCGGCTCCGCCTTCTTTCTGCTTGCCTTTCAGGATCACCCCCTGCCGGTTAAAATTATCGTTATTCTCCTCGCCTCTACTGGCATCGGCCTCATTGCGGAGCTTATATTTTCGCGGGGGATACGCGCCGTTTCCAAAAACATCAAGGTGCTGGGGCTTTCGGGAGCGGTGTTAAGTATCCTGTTCGTAGCGCTCTGCCTTGATCTCTTTGGATTCGAATCGGGAGTGCCCCCGGCCCAATCCGTCGAGTCTGTGGCCATATCCTATCGCGGCCGTTTTGCCGGTGAGGTTGGGCCTGACGTTACCAGTTACTATTCCGGACCCGCCTACGCGTATTCTGCCTCACAATACACCAACGTTCCCAGTCTGAGCGGACCCGGGAGCATCGATATAGTTCTCGACGTTCACAAAAGCATTATAGCCGACGACAAGGACGGCAAAAACTCTCAAAGCTACTCTCACGGCTATATGAACTATCTTTCCATTGAATACGCCCTTAAAAACGGACGTACGGTAACGCGGCGCTATACCGACGTAACGCGGGAAACCTGGGCGAGACTGGCGGCCCTGGAGACGCAGCCCGACTTTATAGCGAACAATCACCCTGTATTTTGGATGGACGCCTTCCGGGAAAAGGGTATCCTTAAAATTGACGCGACCATCGAATCAGCCGCCGGGAATGAGCCGAAGCCCCTCACCCTGACCAGATACGAATCAGAGGCCCTTCTCGACGCCGTTAAGGCCGATATGCTTGCCCTCACTAAGGAGGCGATTTTTGAAGGGGAGCCGGTTAAGGGATACCTTAGCCTTACCTTCTGGGTAAGCCCTGAGGGCAACGTGGCGTCTGACCAGCACCTTACGGGAACCATCATTACCCTGACCGAGAGCTACAGAAGCACCCTTTCCCTTCTTGAGAGCTATGGCCAAGCAGAGTTGCTGACCCCGCGCCCGGAGGGGATAGCCGAGGTGCGTATGACCGACTGCATTCCAATGCTCTACTCTGAAACCCGGGTGACCATGGCCTCCTCGGGAGATTACAGCTACAGACTGGCCGACGAATATATCGACGACAGCTACAATGTCTTTACAATAACCGATCCCGATGAGATTTCCTCGCTGATACAAAACGGCAGGAGCAGCATTCTGGTAAGCGAGGAAATCGCACAAAGCGTTCTGACCATGCAGTTTGTGGGCGAGGACGGCCAAATGCTGGCTACTCAGTTCGTTAGGCTGGAGGATATACCCGAGCGTATAAGATCCGAGGTTTCCGCCTATCTTAACGAGCAGTACGCCCTTATGAAACCCGGCGCGCCGTCCGGCTACTACGACCCCGGCTACAAGCCATATGCCGTCGCCGAGGCTGACGCCGTGTATACGGCCTGAACAACGCTTTTTCCCCGGTAAGCCTCGTTCCCCCGAGGTTGCCGCCGGGGCCGGG
>JAITVF010000082.1 GCA_031285945.1 Oscillospiraceae bacterium | reverse complement strand
AGAATATAGCCCCCGCCGGCCTCACTATAGTGATAATCCGCGACGATCTTCTCTACGACCCGCTGCCGGGCACCCCCATCATGCTCAACTACAAAAAGCTCGCCAAGGCCGAATCTATGTACAACACCCCTCCGTGCTGGCCTATCTATGTAGCCATGCTGGTCCTCGAGTGGATCGAAGCCACCGGCGGGCTTGTCGCCATGGAAAAGCGCAACCGCGAAAAGGCCGCCATACTGTATGATTATCTCGACGGCTCCTCCTTTTACAAGACCGGCATAGTAAAGGAAGACCGCTCCATAATGAACGTGACCTTCCGCACCGGCGACGACGAGCTCGACGCCAAATTCGCCAAAGAGAGCGCCGCGGCCGGAATGAGCAACCTAAAGGGCCACCGCGACGCCGGCGGGATGCGGGCCTCTATCTACAACGCCATGCCCAAAGAGGGGATAGAGACACTGGTCGCCTTTATGAAAGAGTTCGAGAATAAAAATAGCTAAGGGAGATAAGGCATATGAGAATTCTTGCGAGCGACGGGATGGAAAAGGCCTCGGTCGAAAAGCTCAAAAGCCTCGGCCATGAGGTCGTAGAGCAGTTTTACGAGCCCGATGAGCTAAAAGAGCAGGTAAAGAATTTCGATGTGCTGGTCGTACGCTCCGCCACAAAGGTGCGCGCGCCCATCATAGACGCGGCCGCCGAGGCGGGGCGCCTTAAGCTGATACTCCGCGGCGGGGTGGGCGTAGACAACATCGACGTCGCCTACGCTCAGGAAAAGGGCATTAAGGTCAACAACACCCCAAAGGCCTCGAGCGCCGCGGTGGCGGAGCTGGCTATAGGCCACATGTTCTGCCTTGCCCGCTACATACACATAGCCAACGTGACCATGCGCGACGGCAAGTGGAACAAGAAAAACTACGAGGGAATCGAGCTGATGGGCAAAACACTGGGCCTTATCGGGGTGGGCAGAATCGGCCGCAGCGTGGCCGACAGGGCCGCCGCCCTGGGGATGCATGTGATTTATACCGAGCATCCCAGCTTTGTTCCCCCGGCCGACGATCCCTATAAGCTGGTAACCAAAGACGAGCTTTTGGCGCAGGCCGACTTTATCTCGATTCATATGCCTAAGCAGGATAAGCCGGTAATCGGCCAGGAAGAGCTTGCTAAGCTTAAGGAGGGCGTATTCCTTGTGAACACCTCGCGGGGCGGGCTTATCGACGAGGCCGAGCTTATAAAGGCCCTCGACAGCGGCAAGGTGGCGGGCGCCGCACTCGACGTTTTTGAAGAGGAGCCCACCAAAAACGAAAAGCTTTATACCCACCCCAAGGTTTCGGCAACCCCGCACATCGGCGCTTCTACTAAGGAGGCGCAGGGCCGCATAGGCGAGGAGCTGGTAGCCCAGATTCTGGAGCTTACGTTTTAAAGCCCTAACCGCGCAGTAGTATAAAAAGCGATCCCCTAAGGCTTAACGCCTACGGGGACCGCTTTTTGTTATATTATCGACTATAGTATTACAAAACCATAATAAAGGTTCCGGCGGCTATAAACACCCCGCCGATTATTGCTTTAGGCCCGGGGCTTTCCCTGAGAATAAAACAGGCCAGCAGAATAGTTATTACCACGCTGAATTTATCTATAGGCACAACCTTTGAGGCTTCGCCCAGCTGGAGAGCGCGATAGTAAAACAGCCACGAAAGCCCCGTGGCAATTCCGGAAAAAGCCAGAAACCACCAGCTTTTTTGGCCGATATCGGTTATCTCCGCCTGCCTGCCGGTCAGGAATACAATTCCCCAGGCCATTATAAGCACGACGGTTGTGCGGATGGCTGTCGCCAGGTTTGAGTTGACGCCCTCAATCCCGATTTTAGCCAGAATCGAGGTGGTGGCGGCAAAAAACGCCGACAAAAGCGCATATATAACCCACATTGCGAATTGCCCCCCTTTATAGTTATACTACTCCGCGGGTAAAAACAAAGCTTCGCCGGCGTTACACCGGCGAAGCTTTGGCGCGACCAGACAATAAGCCGGGTTCTGTAGTAGGAAACGATCTATCTGCGCTGCGTGTCGCCACGAGCGTCAAGCCGCCTTTCGGGGCCCGGCGGGCCGCCGCGTCGCCCCAGCTGGCGTTGCTCCGGACAGGGTTTACACAGCGGCGCGGTCTCCCGCGCCCTGGTGAGCTCTTACCTCGCCTTTTCATCCTTACCGGAAATATCCGGCGGTAGTTTTCTGTTGCACTTTCCCTGGAGTCGCCTCCGGCTGCCGTTAGCAGCTGTCCCGCCCTGCGGAGCCCGGACTTTCCTCCGGGCGGAATACCCGCCCGGCCGCTTCCTCGTCTACTCGCCGTTACAGTATACACCCGGCGCGTGATTCGGTCAACAAGGTTTTTGCCGCCGCCTGCGGCCGTTACCCGAAACAGCGGCGATGGGGTAACGACGTAAAACGTCTTATCTACACGATTGATAAATACCCCGCTTTGTGTTAGACTAAACAGTGGGGTCTAGTCCGCGCGCTTTCGGCTACGGGCCCCGAAATCTCCACAGGAGGCTCAACGCGACATGAAACCCACCTATTACATCACCACGCCGATCTACTACCCGTCCGACAAGCTGCACATCGGCCACAGCTACACCACGGTCGTATGCGACACACTGGCGCGGTATAAGCGAATGCGGGGGTTTGACGTCTTTTACCTTACCGGAACCGACGAGCACGGCCAGAAGATAGAGCAAAAGGCAAAGGAAGCGGGGCTTTCACCAAAAGAATACATCGATAAAATAGTAGGCTCGATAAAAGAGCTCTGGGAGCTTATGGATATACGCTACGACAGGTTTATACGCACTACCGACGATTACCACGTGGAAGCTATACAAAGGATATTCAAGGCCCTTTACGACAAGGGCGAAATATATAAGGGAACCTATACCGGCCACTACTGCAAGCCCTGCGAAAGCTTTTGGACCGACAGCCAGCTTAAAAACGGCAAATGCCCCGACTGCGGCCGCGAGGTAGAGCGGGCGGGGGAGGAGGCCTACTTTTTCCGGCTTTCGAAATATACCCGCAGGATACTTGACCTTTACGAGCAAAACCCCGAGTTTTTGCAGCCAAAGGCCCGCGTGAACGAGATGATAAACAACTTTCTTAAGCCCGGGCTCGAGGATCTCTGCGTTTCGAGAACCTCCTTCAGCTGGGGGGTGCCGGTGGACTTTGACCCGGGGCACGTCGTTTATGTGTGGGTGGACGCACTTTCTAACTACATCACGGCGCTGGGCTACGAAAACGACAGGTTCGACGATTTTAACCGCTACTGGCCGGCCGACCTCCATATGATGGCCAAGGAGATTATACGCTTTCACTCAATTATCTGGCCGGCGCTGCTCATGGCGCTGGAGCTGCCGCTCCCCAAGCAGGTTTACGGGCACGGCTGGCTTCTTTTCGGCGGCGACAAGATGAGCAAGTCGAAGGGGAACGTGGTAGACCCCGTAGTGCTCTGCAACCGCTACGGGGTGGACGCGGTGCGCTACTACCTCCTGCGGGAGGTTCCCTTCGGGCAGGACGGCAACTTTTCAAACGAGGCCCTGATCGGCCGCATAAACTCAGACCTCGCCAACGACCTTGGCAACCTGGTATCCCGCTCGGTGGCTATGGCCGGGCGCTACTTTCCCGAGGGACTTGAGCCGGGGAAGGAAAAGGCCCCCCTGGACGACGGGCTGGTCGCCATGGCCGAGGCCCTTAAGGCAACGGTTGAAAGGGAGGTCGAAGCCCTGCAGCTACCCGCCGCGCTGACCGAAATCTTTAAGTTTATTTCACGCACCAACAAATATATCGACGAAACGGCGCCCTGGGCTCTGGCTAAAGATGAAGCAAGCCGCGCAAGGCTCTGCGGGGTTATATACAATCTTCTTGAATGCATAAGAATCTCCGCCGTGCTCCTCACCCCATTTTTGCCGCACACCGCCCCCGTTATACTTTTACAGATTGGCGCGGGGGGGGACGAGGGACTTGCCTCGTGGGAGAGCGCGGGCAAATTCGGGCTGCTGCCGGGCGGGGTTAAGGTCAATAAGGGGGAGACGCTTTTCCCCCGCATCGATCTCGAAAAGGAGCTGGGGGAGCTTGAGGCCCTGGGCGCCCCCGTGAAAGAGGCGGAGGCCGCAAAAAAATCCGCGCCGCAAAACGAACCGGTTCCGGGAACGGTAAGCCTTATTGAGATCGGCGATTTTGCCAGGATAGAGCTGCGGGTGGCCCAGGTCACCGCCTGCGAGCCCGTTCCCAAGGCGGATAAGCTCTTGAGGCTAACCCTAAACGACGGAACAGATACCCCGCGCCAGGTGGTTAGCGGAATAGCCGGCTTTTATTCCCCCGCCGATCTTATAGGCAAAAAGCTTATTGCGGTCGCCAATCTTAAGCCCGCAAAGCTGCGCGGAGTAGAGAGCAACGGCATGATTCTCGCGGCCGACTCGGGCGACGGCGCAAGGGTGATCTTTGTGGACGGCGATATTCCCTGCGGCTCAAAAATACGCTGAGCGTACAAATAATCAGGAAAAGAAGTTGGCGCCATATGAACCGTTACAGTCTTGAAGAGGCTATCCCCCTGCGCACGGGGCTCAGCGCCGAGGTGATCGAGGAGCTGGCCGAGCTTTCGGGAGTGGGGTTCTTCAACCTGCACCTGCCCACGGGGGAAATAAGCCTCAACCGGGCTATAATCCATCTCGCGGGCTATCTGCCGGGGGATATACCCCACAGCGCGGGCTCAAGAGATTTTCTTACCTTTGAGGATGACCGGGAGAGAGTGGGAGCCTGCTTTGGGGAGCTTGTTAAGGGTGAGCACGGCCACTACAGGCTCGAGTACCGTATGCGCAGGAAGGATGGCAGCATAGTTTCGATAGAAGAGACGGCCATAGTCTGCGAACGGGACAGTGAGGGCAGACCGGTGCGGGTGGGCGGCCTTTCTTTGGATCTGAGCCGCCTGCGCTGGGCCGAGGAAAAGGCCAGGGCGCTTGAAAGGGAAATGCGCAGGCTTGCCGGCGGGATAAGCGAGAGCGGGCTCGCGGAGCAAAACAGAATGCTGCGCGCCGCAAACGCCGCGGCCGCGGCCGTAATAGGCGGTTTTCATCAGGATTACGAGACTGTGCTTCGCCTCGCGCTGCAAATACTCGGGGAATCGATAGAGGCCGACCGGGCCTATATATGGCGCAACACAAAACGAGACGGCGCTCTCTGCTGCTTTCAGCGGGTGGAGTGGGCGCGGGAAATCCCGTCGTTTATCCCCCGCAAGGATTATATGCTGAACTACGACGAATTCTGGCCCGGCTGGCAAGAGACCTTAACCGAGAATTACTATATCGGCGCGCCCATAGAGGAGCTGCCCGGGGCGTTCAGAAGCTTTCCCGGGCTTGAGGATGTCGTTAGCCTTCTTTTAACCCCCCTTTACCTCCACGGGGAATTCTGGGGGATATTGGGCTTTGACGACTGCCGCAAACGCCGCCGCTTTACCCCGGACGAGGTAGAGATCATGCGCTCGGGCGCCTTGGTGGTGGCCTCATCCATCTCCCGCAACGAGGCCTTTACCGCGCTTAACGAGGCGCGGGAGGGGGCCGTCGCCTCCACCAGGGCCAAGGGGGAGTTCCTCTCCCGCATGAGCCACGAGATAAGAACCCCCATGAACGCCATAATAGGTATGGCCAACATTGCCAAAAAGGCCGACGACCCCGACCGGGTGCGCTACTGCTTAGACAGGATCGACGCTTCCTCCCGCCAGCTTTTAAGCATAATAAACGACGTGCTCGATATGAGCAAGATCGAATCGGGCAAGTTTGAAATCCAGACTGCTCCCTTTGATTTCGAGGCCATGATACAAAACGTATTCTCGGTGGTAGGGGTTAGGCTGGAGGAAAAGCGCCAGCGTTTTTCTGTGGAGCTTTCGTCGGTTTTCAGCCGCCTTATGGTGAGCGACGAGCTGCGGCTTTCGCAGGTGCTTATAAACCTTTTGACAAACGCGGTTAAGTTTACGCCCGAGGGCGGGGAAATACGCCTTAAGGTGGACTGCGATACCGGCGGCGCGCAAAGCTCGCGGCTGCGGGTATCGGTGAGCGATTCCGGAATAGGTATAGACCGCGAGCGGCAGGGCAGGCTTTTTTGCGAATTTGAGCAGGCCGACAGCTCCATCACCGGCCGCTTTGGGGGAACGGGGCTGGGCCTTGCCATCTGCAAAAAAATTGTGGAGCTCATGAAGGGCGATATCTGGGTGGAAAGCGAGCTGGGGAAGGGCTCGACCTTTATCTTTGAGGCCGAGGTCGGCTGGGGCGGGCCGGCGGAGGCGAGCTCTAAGAGCCTGCCGGAGCGTATGAGGGTACTCGTTGTGGACGACGCGCCCGACGTGCGCGATTACTTTAAGGGGATTCTTGAAAGCTTTTCGGTCGATTGCACCGTCGCCCCCGACGGCGAAGCGGCCCTGGAGTTCGTTAAAGAGGGCATAAGGCGGAAAAACCCCTATACCATGATTTTTGTGGACTGGAACCTGCCCGGGATGAACGGCGGGCAGGCGGCCGCCGAGATACGCGAGCTTATGGGCGGGGACGTGGTGGTGGTTATGATCTCAGTCGCCGACTGGGCGGATATTCAGCACGCTGCCGCGGGCTTTGGCATTGTAAACTTTTTGCCTAAGCCGGTGCTGCCGGGAATCCTTTACAACATGATGGCAAAGCTGGCCGCGGCCGGAAGCGGCGGAAAATACGAAGCCTCGCGCGAGCCGGCGCGGTTTGAGGGCAAAACAATTCTTGCGGCCGAGGATATAGAAATAAACCGCGAGATACTCACAGAGATTCTTGAGGCAACCGGCGCTGAGCTGGTATTTGCCGAAAACGGCAGGCAGGCGGTCGATATATTCGCCGAAAGCCCCGAACGCTTCGACCTTGTTTTGATGGACATTCAGATGCCGGTGATGGATGGGCTCCAGGCCACCAGGCTTATCCGGGCACTTTCAAGCCCCGCCGCCCGCAGGGTGCCGATACTCGCTATGACAGCCAACGCGTTCAAGGAGGACGCCGAGGTCTGCCTGCAAATGGGAATGAACGATCACCTGGCAAAGCCCCTGGATCTGGACCAGCTCATAGGCAGGCTCAGGAAATATTTGTCCGTACAGTAATTTGGCTCTTGGCTCTTTTAGCTCGCCGGCCGGCAGGCTTAGGATTAAGGCACTAACGGCTACGGGCTACAGGCTAACAGCTACATGGGGGGTAACTCTTGTGCCCGAAAGGATTTATGTGGTAATACCGTGCTATAACGAGGAGGAGGTTCTGCCCGAGACCTCCCGCAGGCTGCTTTTAAAGCTGCGCGCCCTTATAGCGGCGGGTGAGATTGACCCCGGCAGCCGCGTTATGTTTGTCGACGACGGCAGCAGGGATAAAACCTGGGCCATGATCGAAAGGCTCAGCGGGGAAGAGGACATATTTTCCGGGCTGCGGCTATCCCGCAACCGTGGGCACCAGAACGCGCTGCTGGCGGGGCTTATGGCCGCTAAGGACCGGGCCGACATAAGCATCTCAATGGACGCCGACCTCCAGGACGACGTAGATATAATCGACGGCTTTCTCGCCAAACGCAAGGAGGGCTGCGACGTCGTTTACGGGGTGCGGAGCGACCGCGCCTCAGACACCGCCTTCAAGCGTATGACCGCCCAGGGCTTTTACCGCCTTATGAAGGCCTTTGGGGTAGAGCTTATATACAACCACGCCGACTGCCGCCTTATGAGCCGCAGAGCCCTGGAGGGCCTTTCGCGGTACGGGGAGGTCAACCTGTTTTTGCGGGGGATAGTTCCACTCATAGGCTACAGGACCGGGGTTTGCGCCTACGAGCGGGCCGAGAGGTTCGCGGGCGAGTCGAAGTATCCCCTTAAAAAGATGCTTGCCTTCGCCTTTGACGGAATAACCTCATTTAGTGTTCGCCCGCTGGATTTTATTCGCGGTCTCGGGCTCTTTATAACGGTAATAAGTCTTATTATAAGCGTTTACAGCCTTTTTGCCCGGGTCTTCGCCTGGCCCTTTGGCGGCTGGGGGGTTCTTATGGGCTCATTGTGGTTTTTATCGGGGCTTAATCTTTTGGCGCTGGGGCTTACGGGCTCCTATATAGGCAAGATTTACGCCGAGACAAAACGCCGCCCCCGCTATTTTGTAGAGGAGCTTCTCGACGATTAACACTGCTTGCCGATAAGCGGCATAGCTTAAAAAGACAGGGGGGCGACTTTAATGGATAATCAGGAGCTTGCGGGTCTTGTAGAGCAGGCAAAGGATGGCAGCGTTGAAGCTTTCGCCATGATTTACAACGAGGTTTCGCGCTCCCTTTATTACTACGCGCTTAAGATGACCAAAAACGAGCACGACGCCAAGGACATAGTTCAGGAAACTATGATCGAGGTCTATAAGCATCTGGGCGAGCTTAAAAACCCCGGCGCTCTAAAGGCTTATGTAAACAGCGTAGCCTACCACCGCAGCCTGAACCTGCTGGGCCGAGAAAAGCGCCGCCAGTCCGACGATATCGACGATATGCCAGACCTTGCGGAGGATGACGACGAGTTCCTGCCCCAGGAGTACACCGAAACCCAGGAGCGGAGGGATTACATAATCCGGCTCGTTGAGGAGCTGCCCGACGCACAGCGCACGGTAATACTGCTCTACTACTATAAGCAGCTTTCCAGCCGGGAGATAGCCGAAATACTCGATATCGAGGACGGCGCGGTAAGGGCCCGCCTCAACCGCGCCCGCAATACCTTAAAGCAGCGGCTCGAGAAGGACGGGGCAAAATTCGGGCGGAAGGGCGGCGCCCTTCTGCTGGCGATACCGATCCTGACTAATATATTCAACGCCGAGGCGGCGAGCGTTTTTGCCGTCGAAATCGGATCCTCTATCTGGCGGAGCTTTGGCGCGCAGCTGGGCTTTTCGGCGGCGGCTACAGCCGGAGCCGCTACGCTGGCCACAGCCGGAGCAGCCTCGGGCTCGGCGACCGCTACAGTGGGCACCGCCGCCGCGGGAACGACCGCCACCACCGCCACGACCGCTACGACCGCGGCGGCAGGCACAGCCGCCACGTCGGGCTCGGTTATCGCGGTTGCCTCGGCCGGAGTAGTCGTTACGGCGGCCATAGCCGGACCCGGGATTGTCAGCCACCGGACCGAGTCCGGC
>JAITVF010000063.1 GCA_031285945.1 Oscillospiraceae bacterium | reverse complement strand
GCGTTCCGCGTCCTCCTTGGGCGCGAGGGCGGTAAAGACAGAGCCTGTCGCTTGCCCCGCCAGCAGATACGCTCCGCCCGCCGTAGTCATATCCCCCGGCTTTATATGCAGCGCGGTAACAAGCCCCGCCGCTCCGGCAGTGACACGGCCCCCCTGCTCCAGCAACGCTTCCAGCTCTGCGATTCGCGCCTGTAGCGCGGCAACGCCCAGATAAGCGCGTCCGGTTTCCAGCCGCTTTGTCTCCTCGTCGGCAGCGTCGGTCAAGTCTTGCTCCGCCGCCGCGCGTTCGGCCTCCAGCAGGGCGTTTTGCGCATCCAAAATCGCCCGTTCCCCCTCGGTGACAGCCCGTTCGCGGGCAAGCCGCGCGTCCTCCAGCGCGGCGGCGGCGGCACGAACGGCCTGCCCCGCCGCGTCCAGCTGCTCGTCTGTATAATCGCCGCTGTCGCGCAGGTCTTTTCTTGCCTCTCTCGCGCGCCGGTGCTCGTCGGTGGCGCGGTAAACCGCGTGGGAAGCGGCTTCCTCAGCGGCAATAGCATCCTCCCGCGCGCGTTCCAGCGCAAGGGCTGCCCCGGTTAGCGTGTCTTTCTTAGGAACCTCGGCTTTGACATTTCTGGCCGCGATGTCAAGCTGTGACGCGCTCAGCTCGCGCCGCGCGTCGGCCAGAAGCCGCTCAATCTGTGCGGTATCCAGCACGGCCACGGCATCCCCGGCGGCAATACGCGCGCCCTCGCGGAGCAACAGCTCCTTGACCACAAACCCCTCGGGCAGAGCCACCGCGTTTTCCCCGAGGGGTTCTGCGTTTCCGTTCAATGTAATCTCATGGGTAAGCGCCCCGCGCGATGGCGCGCCGGCGGTAACACGCGCCACGGTAAACGCGTCCAGCCCCCGCGAAAGTATCGCAAACCCCGCCATCAGCGCAAAGAACACAACAATCGCCTTGCCCGCACAGCGTTGTCCGGCGGGCATTTCGCTCAAAGCTTTTGTTAGCATAATGGGTTACTCCTTTAGGCCCGCCGCCGCGATTCCTCGCTCCAGATCGTGCTGGCCGTAGAGGAATAACAGCAGGGGCGGCGCGGCAATCAGCAGGGCGGCGGCAAAGCCCGGGCCCGCGCTTTCGGCGGTAAAAATCGGCGTAAAGAGGGAAATCGGCCACAGCCCGGGGCTTTTGAGAAAGGTCATGGGCTGCTCGATCATGCTCCAATGCTCCAAAAATCCCAGCACAGCGGCGGAGAGCACACCGGGGAGCCCAAGCGGCAACCCAACGGAGATAAAAATCCGCACCGCACCCGCGCCATCGATCCGCGCGGCTTCGATCAGTTCCTCACTTATGCCCGCAAAGCCGCGCGTCATGAGAAACACCGCAAAGGGGGAGAATATTCCCGGTAGAATCACCGCCCAGTGCGTGTCGATTAACGCCAGACGGTCAAGCATTAGATAACCCGATACCATCGTGACCTGAAAGGGCAGCAGCATTAGCGTGATATAGAGGCTTTCCACCGCGCCGCGCCCCGCGAAGCGCATCCGCGAAAGCGCCCATGCCGCCGGCGCGCCCACCAATATCTGCCCCGCCACCGCCGGAAAGGCTATGCGGCAGGAGTTCCAAAACATGTGGAAAAACTCCGGCGTGTCCATCAGGATTTCAACCAGCGGCGCGAGAGTGGGATATGTCGGCAGTAAAATCGGGCGGATTACATCGGCGGCAAGAATTCCCCGCCATTCTTCCGCGCCCGTCATGGAACCGAGCACCAGCAGGGTGAGCGGAAGAATAACGGGAACACAAATAAGGCCCAGCAGCGTTGAGATAATTTTCGTCTTCATGTTGCCTCCCGCAGCGTGACGCGCAGCACGCCGATGGCCGCGAACAGAGCAATTGCCAGCACAGCCGCCGCCGCGCAGAGCAAATCAATATCCAGCGAGGCGAACCAGTGGCTCCACAGGTGCTGCAGCAAATAGATGTTGTCGTCTGGGTAATTCCCGCCAAGCAAATACGCCTCGCGAAACACTTTAAACGAGTTGACCAGCGAGAGCGCCGCAATGGTAAAAATCTGGGGCCGCAGGCTGGGCAGTGTGATAAAAAGCAGCCGCTGAAAGCCGTTGGCGCCATCGATCATCGCAGCCTCGAACCGGGCGGCGGGGATTCCGTACAGCCCCGCCAGCCACAGCAGCAGGTTGTAGCCGAGATTTTTCCACAGGTATGTTCCCACCAGAACGGGGAACGCGTAGGGCGCTGCAAACCAGTCGGTTGCCGCTCCGGTGATGCCGTTGATAATGCCACTGTCCGCGAACAGCAGCCGCCACACCGCTATCATAGACGCGGCAGGGATCGCCATGGGAATTAATAAGCCGGTCTTGACGATCTCGGCTTTGTCCGCCGCCGCGAACACCGCGAGCGCCAGGCCGAGGGACACTACAAACAGCAGTGGGATGCATACCAGCGTAAAGCGGGCGGTGTTGGCGGCGGCAAGCTGAAACGCCTTGTTGGCGAATACTTCAGCATAAGCCCGCAGTCCGGTAAACCGCCCGCCCATCGCGGTGAAGAAGGATCTCTTCACCGCGTCGAGCAGCGGGAACAGTATGAACAGGGCGGTGCCCGTCAGGCTCGTCATAAGAAAGCACCACGCGGTCAGATTACTCCTCCAGCGCAAGGCTGAGTTCCCCCGCGAGCCACGCGGCCGCTTCCCCGGCTGTAGATTCGCCGTTGATAATCTTATCGAGAGCAAGCGGCAAACACTCCTGCATTGCGTATTTAATGGGCAGCGGATAGCCCTGCATCATGGGGGTTTTGATCTCGGACAGCCTGTCGGCAACAGCCTGCAGCATGGGCTTGGACGGCCAGGCGTACTCCAGCCTCATCTCGTCCGCCGGGAAGCTCGGATCACCCTCGGTGGCGGTGCTGTAGCTGTGGGAGGTATAATGGGACTGATATGCGTCCGCGCCGATGGCAATCGCCTCGCGGTTCACGGGGAAGCCGTCGCCGAGGTCGGTATTCTGGGTTTCAACCGACAGTACAGCTTCGATAAAGGCTTTCGCGAGCTCCGGCTGTGTGCTGGCGGCGTTGACGCCCACCACGCAGGAGGGTTCATAAAGCCCGCTGTCCGGGAAGAGGCGGAACACTTTGTCGACCATATCATCCGGCACGTCGGATACCCAGTCGCCTTCGCCGGTGCTGTCCCACGTCATGCCTCCAAGCCGTTTGTTGATGACGCCGTTCGACTGCATCACGCTTTCAAACCCGTTCAGGAATTGTAGCATCAACGCCGCGCGGTTGTTGGCAACCGCGAAATAATCCTCGGGGTCTGCGGGGGTGTTGGTGGCGGCTACGTAGCCGCCGTCACTAAACGTATACGCATATCCTTTTATCTGGCTTAGATATTCTTCTGTTCCAAAATAGCTGTAGAAGTGCGGTTCGTCCGCCGTTTCAGAAAGCGCCATGACAGTAGCGAGCAGTTTTTCTACGGCGGCTATGTCCACCGCGCCGTCCTTCAGCAAGCTGTTCAACGTGCCGGGGGCGAGCTGATAGAGCAGGTGTTCCGGCGTCATGTTGCCAAACAGTCGCTCGTCCGGGTGGCTCTTTGCGTAGGCAAGCAGTGAATCCAAATCCGTCACAGCGGCAACCGCGTCCTCGTCGCCCCACAGCGTGGGCAGATTCACGCGGGCTGGAATAGCAAAGATGCCGTTTTTATTCGCGTAGGCTTCGGTAACCGCAGGAAGAATCGAATCAGTCTCCAGCAGGGAATCAACGACGTCGCTGAGATCTGCCAGCACGCCCTTTTCGATATAGCTATCCAGCGGCAAATCACCAAGCACAAAGACGTCGGGGCCTTTGCCCGCCAGGATTTCGGTGTTGAGAGCGGCCCTCACATCGTCGCCGTTGCCGGCTTCGGCGATATCCCTGGAGGTGCGTATGTTGACCAGCGTGTTGGGGTGCTGCTGGCGGAACGCGCCCACCGCCTGCGATATGGTGCGGTTATCCAACATTGTAAAAACTGTCAGCTCGCTGTCAGGCAGTGCCGGCGTGTCCTCAGAGTAAGTGTAGTTGAAAAATCGCAAGCTCTGATCGGTGTAAAAGACCAACAGAAACTCGTCCTCCCCGTGGGGGAATATCTGATAGGGATTCATCGACGGCACCGAGAGCGAACACATATTGCCGTCCAAAATTTGCTCCCAGGTGTCGCCGCCGGGCGCGACGCGGGAAAGGCCGCTTTTGTTCGCTATGTAGACCGCGCCGTCCTCGCCCCCCGCTATAGCGGCGCCGTTATCGATCTGCAAATTTTCTGAGGGCAGCGTGCGGTTTAGCATGCCCGTCGCCGCGTCGGAGAAGAACAGGCTGTTCGCGTCCACCGTATGCCCCGCGCGCTCCGCGCTGCCCATGGTGAGAAGCTGCACAGCTTCGCCGCCCGCAAGAGTAAAGCTGTGGGCTTCCGTCAGGTAGGAAGCCGTTAGCTCGCCTGTAATCGGGTCAAATTTGCCGCTGCCGCTGAACTGGGTGGTAAGATAGACCATGCCGTCCTCGCCCATGAGAACATCCCTGGGGAACAGCGGCATAATAGAGGGAACGGGCTCTTCTTCTGGCAGGGCGGATTCAACTATGGCTGTGTCAGACGTTGTTTCCTCAGTGGCGTCCTCGGTTTCCTCTATATCTTCCGCATAGATCGTTCCGTCTGATCCCATATGGCTCACCGCGTCCCACGGGTCGCCGTCTTCACCGATGGCGGAGTCGGTGATCGAGCCGTCCGCGCTGATCATGGCGATGCGGTCAAGCTCCTCACCGCTGCCGTCCAGCTTTGTGCCCAGGTAGCACACAAGCCCCTCGCCCTTGGAGTTGAAGTCGATGCTTCGAAAATATCCGGCGACCCCGTTCAGGGTAGAAAGCCACGGGGGCGTTTCTTCCGCCCACTGGGTACCGTCAGCAGTGGTGTAATACTTTATCTCATATGGTTCGGCGTTCATCTGCGCCACCACCGCGAATTTACCGTCCGGCCGCAGGTGCGCGCCCGACAAATACCAGCGCTCTGAAATTTCCGGAGTCGTCCACGCCTCTTCTATATAGCGACCCATGGCAACGCTTTCTTGTGGAGTCTGCGGCGTGGCGCCGCAGCCCGCCAGCCCCGCCAGGGTGGCTGCGCACAGGAGGCTCGCTATCAGCTTTTTGTAGATAATCATCAGTCATTCCCCTTTCTGTTGAGGCCAGTATAGCACATGAATCTTGAAACTTTCTCGAAACAAAATCAAGATTATTTCAAGATTATTTCAAGATAAATATGCTATAATGAATCAGACAATAATGGGAGACAGTACATATGCGAATTTTGCTTGTCGAAGACGATTTGGATCTCTGCGAGGCCATGCGGGTGCATCTCACGCGCGAAGGCTGCGAGGTGGATTGCTGCCACGATGGCGAGAACGCCAGCCGCTGGCTTACTCAGCAAGCGCATAGCCTTGTCATTTTAGATAGGATGCTGCCCGGCCTCGACGGCGTCAGCGTCCTTAAAAGGCTGCGCGATACCGGCAGCGGCGTGCCGGTGCTGATGGTGACCGCATTGGACGGCATAGGTGACAGGGTATCCGGGCTCGACGCGGGAGCGGACGATTATCTGGTAAAGCCCTTCGCGGTAGAAGAGCTGCTGGCGCGTGTCCGTTCCCTTGGGCGGCGTCCTGTTTTGTGGGGGGCAGACCCCGGCGTTACCTATGGCGATTTGGTGTTGGACAGCACGCGACATCGGCTCGGCAGCGCGGGAAAAAGCCTCGCGCTTTCCAAGCGCGAGGCGCAGCTTTTGGAAATTCTGATGAAAAGCCCGGGAACTGTTCTCCCCCGGCCTGTGCTCTTCGCGCGGGTGTGGGGCCCCGACGCGCCGGTAGAGGAAGCCAATCTAGATAATTATGTGCATTTCCTCCGCAAGCGGCTGACGGAACTGGGCAGCGAGGTGCGCATCAAAACCGTCCGTTCTGTGGGGTACACGTTATGTTAACTAAGCTGCGGCGCAGCATGACAGCCCTTTGCACCGCCGGGGCCGCTATCATAGGCGCGGTGCTGATGCTGGTATCCCTTGCTATCAGCGAGCGGCAGCTCATCGAGCGGGGGCGGGGGCAGGCGCTGTTCGATTCCAACGTGGAAGCCATTGCCTTCCGCCTCGGCACCGAGGCCATGCTGGATTGGACATGGCTTTCCCGCATGGAAGCCGACGGTAATATACTCGCCCACATCGAGGATAACGGCGCGGTAATGCTGTTCTCAGGTCGCGGGGACGCGGATGGTCAGCGCGAAGCTCTAACTGCCATTGTGCAAAACACCGCCCGCGAGTCTTACGGCGTTGACACGAAAAAGCGGCCCGACTCCGCTTTGACCAACGAGCAAGCCAGCTTTCGCGTCAGCTACGGCGGCGAGGCATACCGGGCCGGCGTGGTGGTCATCCGCACCCCCACAGGCCACAAAAGCCTGACGATGCTGGGCTCCACGGCAGAGGAACGCGCCGAGATTTTGCGGCAGCGGCTTACCTATCTGGGGCTGCTGGCCGCGTCGGCGGCAGCTTTTTGGCTGTTCGCGCGGTGGTTTACCTCGCGGGCGATTCGGCCCATCGCAGAAAGCCACAAGCGGCAATCGGAGTTTATCGCGGCGGCTTCCCACGAGCTGAGAACGCCGCTGGCCGTCATCCGCACCAACGCCGCCGCCATTGAGGGCAAAGAAAGCGAACGCGGTTTTATCAGCGCTATTGAGCGGGAGTGCGCCCGCACCGGCAAGCTGGTGGACGATCTTCTCATGCTGGCAAACGCCGATGCCGGAGCGTGGAGGATGGACGTCTCACCGGTGGAACCAGGAGAGCTTCTCACTGAATGTGTCGAGGCTTTTAGAGCCTCGGCGGAAGTGAAGGGCCAAAAGCTCACGCTCCATCTGCCCCGTACCTTACCTGTCATAGCGGGGGACGAGCTGCGGCTGAAGCAGCTCTGCTCGATCCTGCTCGATAACGCGCTCTACTACACGCCTGAGGGCGGCACAATCACAGTGACCGCGTCGTCAAAAAACAAGCATGTGAAAATTGAGGTCGCAGACAGCGGCACGGGGATTCCCATGGATGAGCGCGAGCGCGTGTTCGAGCGATTTTACCGGCTCGATAAAGTCCGTTCGCAGAAGGAACACTACGGCCTTGGGCTGCCCATCGCAAAAGAGATTGTAGAGCTGCATCACGGCAGCATCAGCCTTTCGGATACGCCTGACGGCGGGTTGACGGTAACTGTGAGACTGTCGGCCGGGTTTGATAAACGAGTATAACGCCTACACCGATTGCCACAAGTTTATAGTAAAATCACTCAAGGCCAAGGCTTCTGGCGTATTCAATAAAAAGTCGTATAATCTTGGGGTTTATTGTTTCATCTGTTTTCATCAATCCCTCATACCTTTAAACATTATAGAATAACAGAGCGGTCAAAATGACGTATACCTCGCACTATTATCTGTTACCAACTAAGTATTTATAACGGCTTTTTGCTGTTTCTAAATCATAGACTTCAGGATTTGATTCCATCAACGATACAAACTTATCAAATGATATTGAAAAATATTCTGCAAAACTATAAATGTTACAATGGTCAGAACTGCTTCCGAATGACATTAGAAACAAATCAAACTTATCCGTGCCTACAAAATCAATCAACGGGCCGTCAATTTGATGTTCAAACCATAAATGAGAAAAATCAGTGCAATCGATTTCTCCATTAAACGTCGCATGCCCTCTTTCTTCATCAGACAAGTCTCCATATTCCGCCTTCTGCCTTTGCAATTCGTTCCATTGCTCTTGACTGAAACCATGATAGTCTGGTGTGGCATATGAGTTACCAACCAAATGCGTATATCGCCTTTTTATTGTATCCAAATCATAGTGATGAGCAAGTCCGTTCGTTTCGATTAGTGATAATAATTCGTCTAATGATATCGAAAAATGCTCCGCAAAACTATAGATGTTACAATGGTCATAACTGCTTCCGATTGTTGTTAGAAACAAATCAAACTTATCTGTGCCGACATGTTTATACAACACATCGGCAATATCGTGCTCCCACCGTAGATGAGAAAAATCAGTGCAATCGATTTCTCCATTAAACGCCGCATGCCCTCTCTCTTCATCAGACAAGTCTCCATATTCCGCTTTTTGCCTTTGCAATTCGTTCCATTGCTCTTGACTGAAACCATGATAGTCTGGTGTGGCAGGTGTATCGTCACCAATACCCGTATCATCCTGCGTTATATCCTGATTGTCCGTAGTACCAGATGAATCAGATTCATCGCTAGTCGCCTCAAGCGAAGATACAAAAGAAATCGCAGAATTAGTTTCGTTTAATTGTAACGATGACGAAGGCGTAATCTCAAAGGCATCTTTGCTTATCTCAGAAGATAGAGGCGAACAAGCAGAACAGCAGATCACAATTAAAATAAGAACAATAACTGTTTTTTTCATAGAATGCCTCCATCGTCGTGTTACAATTATGCATGTTCTAATGCTATTGCCTATATAACGCGCTTACTAATATGCAATAATTGTTATTAATTAACCCATTTTTGCACTTCAATTGCATTATATTCTAATTATTATATTTGTCAATACACAGTTTTCGACTTTTAAATTTGGCGCCTATATGCTGTTATGCCTGCCCCTGGGCGGGTGAAGCAATAGAATCGCGTAAAAATACACATGGCGGCATAGCCGAAGCTACGCCGCCATGTGTATTTACTTGTCTGTTAAATCATAACGCTATGAGGGCTTTTTTGTGCGCAGCCGCGCAGCGGGAGCTGCCGGTTATCGCTCGGCTCACCGTTGGCCGGCGCGGTTAAATGCAGCCTGTTACAGACTACTCGACATCGTACAGCTTAGAAAGCCTCATAAGGTGCTCATATTTTTCGCGGGCAATCTGATCGGCCCTGTCGAAAAGGGTGGTCGCGCGGTCCGGGAAGGCGCGCTGGAGTGACGTGTAGCGCACCTCCTTGCCCAAAAACTCCTTGTAATCGGCCGTAGGGGCTTTGGAATCGAGCTGGAAGGGGTTGAGTCCCTCGAGGCTGCGGCGCGGATCAAACCGGAACAGGTGCCAGTATCCCGCCGCGACAGCTTCCTTAATGCGGGTCTGGCTGCCGCTCATTCCGCCCTTGATGCCATGGTTGATGCAGGGCGCGTAAGCTATGACGATAGAGGGGCCCTTGTAGCTTTCGGCCTCGGCAACCGCCTTGATAAGCTGGTTGTAATCGCTGCCCTGGCCCACCTGCGCAACATAAACATAGCCGTAGCTCATGGCGATAGCCGCGAGATCCTTCTTTTTGACCTCTTTGCCGGCCGCCGCGAACTGGGCGACAGCGCCGGTTGGGGTAGACTTGGAGGACTGGCCGCCGGTGTTTGAGTAAACCTCGGTATCGAATACAAAAATGTTTACATCCTCGCCCGAGGCGATAACGTGGTCAAGCCCGCCAAAGCCGATATCGTAGGCCCAGCCGTCGCCGCCAAAGATCCAGACGCTCTTCTTGCCCAAGTAATCCTTCTCCGAAAGAATTTCCTTTGCCAGCGAGCATGCCTCGCAATTGCAGGTTGTTTCCCCCGCGGCCTGTAGATTTTTCATCAGGTTGAGGGCAAGCTCAAATTTTTCGCCGGTTTTCTTCGAAAGGAAGGTCATTGCCTCCTCAACGGGCATGACGCCGTCCTCGAGCTCCTTTGCGTATTCCTTCGCGGCTTGCGCGTTGAGCTCGCCGTCGGAATAGGTCGAAAGCCATTTTTCGGCGGCTGCCTTAAGCTCGGGAGCAACCCACTCAATGGCGATAAGCGCTTGCGTTTTGGCCTTGAGCTTTTCGCGGATAGCCTTTTGGGCAAGATACATGCCGTAGCCGTATTCGGCGTTGTCCTCAAAAAGGGAGTTGGCCCAGGCGGGTCCCTTGCCGCAGCTGTTTACGGTATAGGGAGTAGAGGGCGCCGATCCGCCCCATATTGAGGAGCAGCCGGTAGCGTTGGCTATATACATCCGCTCGCCAAAGAGCTGGGTGATAAGCTTTGCGTAGGGGGTCTCGCCGCAGCCCGCGCAGGCGCCGGAATACTCAAGAAGAGGCTGCTTGAACTGGCTGCCCTTTACGGTGGTCGCCTTAAACTTTTCGAACGCCTCGGGCTTTTCGGGCAGGTCGTAGCAGTAGGCAAACACGTTCTGCTGCTCGAGCTGGCTTTCAAGGGGCTTAAGAGCAAGAGCCTTCTCACCCTTTTTGCCGGGGCACACGTTCACGCAGCTTCCGCAGCCGGTGCAGTCCAGAGCGGAGACGGTCATGGCGAATTTAAGCCCGGGAAGCCCGGTCGCGTCCACAAGCTTTGTGCCGGCGGGAGCGGCCTTAGCCTCCTCCTCGGTGAGCAGGAAGGGCCTTATGACGGCGTGAGGGCAAACGTATGAGCAGAAGTTGCACTGGATGCAGTTCTCGGTCTGCCAGCAGGGAATATCTACAGCTATGCCCCGCTTTTCGTAGGCGGCGGAGCCCATGGGGAAGGTGCCGTCCTCCCGGCCAGCAAAGGCCGAGACTGGCAGGCTCTCGCCCATCTGAGCGTTTACGGGGATGAGGATGCTGTTTACGTAATCTGTAAGCTCTTTATTTGAGCCCTGGGCCACCGGCAGCGCAAGGTCGCCCTCCGCGCTCTTCCAGGAAGAGGGAACGGTAACCTCCCTTACGCCTGAGAGGCCCCTGTCTATGGCGTCGTGGTTCATCTTTACTATGGCGTCGCCCTTTGCGCCGTAGCTCTTAGAGGCCGCGTCCTTCATATACTTAACGGCGTCCCCTATGGGAATAATCCCCGCGATTTTAAAGAAGGCGGCCTGGAGCACCGTGTTTACCCGCCCGCCAAGGCCCAGCTCGCGGCCTATTGAGATAGCGTCTATCGTATAGAACTTAATATTGTTGTTGGCTATATAGCGCTTTACGCTTCCGGGCAGGCGGGAATCAAGCTCGGCGTCGTCCCACGGGCAGTTTAGCAGAAAGCTTCCGCCTGCCTTAAGATCCTCGACCATCTTATATTTTGTAACGTAGCTGGGGTTGTGGCAGGCCACGAAATCCGCCTTGTTGACAAAATAGGTGGATTTGATGGGGCTTTTGCCGAACCGCAGGTGAGAAATCGTAACGCCGCCCGACTTTTTTGAGTCGTAGGCAAAGTAGGCCTGAGCGTACATGTCGGTGTGGTCGCCTATAATCTTGATTGAGTTCTTGTTTGCGCCCACCGTGCCGTCCGCGCCAAGGCCCCAGAATTTGCAGCTGGTGGTTCCCTCGGGGGCGGTGTCGGGGTTTTCGTCGGGGGTGAGGCTTAAATGGGTGACGTCGTCGTTTATCGAAAGGGTAAAGTGGGGCTTCTCGCCCGTTTTTGCGTTTTTGTAAACGGCGAGTATGTCGGCGGGCTGGGTGTCCTTAGAGCCCAGGCCGTAGCGGCCGGCGTAAAGGGGAGTATCCTTGAATTTAGAGCCGCGCAGCGCAAGCGCTACGTCGAGATAAAGGGGCTCGCCCAGCGCGCCGGGCTCCTTGGTGCGGTCTAGGACCGAGATGCTCTTTGCAGAATCGGGAATAGCCGCAAGCAGCTTGTCGGCGCAGAAGGGCCTGTAAAGCCGAACCTTTACAAGGCCGACCTTTACGCCCTGCTTAGCGAGATAGTCTACGCTCTCTTCGATAGTGCCGCAGACCGAGCCCATGGCTATAATAACGTGCTCGGCGTCGGGCGCGCCGTAGTAGTTAAAGCTGGCGTAGTCGGTGCCAAGCTTTTCGTTTACCTTGGCAAAATATTCATCAACAACTGCGGGCAGCCTGTCGTAGAATACGTTGGAGGCTTCCCTCGCCTGGAAAAACACGTCGGGGTTCTGGGCGGTGCCCCTCTGGACCGGGTGGTTGGGGTTGAGGGCGTTTTTGCGGTAGGCGTTAACGGCGTTCATATCCAGCATTCCGGCCAGATCCTCGTAATCCCAGACCTCGATCTTGTCGACCTCGTGGGAGGTTCTGAAGCCGTCAAAAAAGTGCATAAACGGCACCCTGCCCTTTATGGCGGCAAGATGGGCGACCGCGCTGAGATCCATGACCTCCTGAACGCTGGAGGAGGCGAGCATGGCAAAGCCTGTCTGGCGGCAGGCGTAAATATCCGAATGGTCGCCAAATATAGAAAGGGCGTGGGACGCGAGCGCCCTTGCCGAAACCTGAATAACCGCGGGCAGATTCTCGCCCGCCATTTTATACATGTTGGGGATCATAAGCAAAAGCCCCTGCGAGGCGGTAAAGGTGGTGGTAAGGGCGCCCGCCGCCAAAGAGCCGTGAACCGCGCCGGCGGCCCCGGCCTCCGACTGCATCTCCACCACGCGGACCTCTTGGCCAAAGATGTTTTTACGGCCGCCGGCGGACCACTTGTCCACCTCCTCGGCCATCACCGACGAGGGTGTGATAGGGTAGATTGCCGCTACGTCGGTATACGCGTAGGATACATGAGCCGCGGCGGTGTTACCGTCCATCGTTTTCATTTTTCTTGCCATAGTCTGTTAATTTACCTCCCTAAGATAAAATTCTTATACATATACTTTTTACCTGTTAATAGTAGCATTATATGGGTAAAATGTAAAGAGAACAGCTATTTTATCGTAACGTTTATAGAGCGCCCGCTCAAAAAATAACCCATGTTCGTGCTTTTGACTAAAATCAAAGATAAATGAGCCCTAATTTGTTTTTTTCTATTCCCGTTACCCCTTGCATACAGGCTTTATGTCGTGTTAGGATGTAGTAACGGCGATGACCGAACGGGGAAGCGGGGATGAAAGGCTTTGGCTGTGAGTATGGCCGGGAATCGGCGCGTTCTTTTGTTTCTTCTCCCGGCGGCACTTTGCGTGATTTTAATCGCGGCCTTTTTAATCGGGCGGGGAAGAGGCGGCGGGCCGGGGGTCGCGGTCGTAACGGTAAAGGGCGCCGAGGCCCTTAGCCTTGAGCTTTCGTCGGAGCCCAACCGGATCATAAGCCTTGAGCAAAGCTTCGGCGTCCCCGTCAGCCTCGAGATATCGGGGGGGGCGATACGCTATATAAACGTAACCTGCCCCGATCACACCTGCGAAAAGACCGGATTTATAAGCCGCCCGGGCGAAACCGCCGTCTGTATGCCAAACCGGGTGGTAGTAACGATAGCGTAACCAGAACGGAGAATCAGCATGGATACCTTCGCGCTCCTTACCGTGTCCGACCTGCCTCTTTATATTGCCCTGAGAATGCTTTTTATCCTTGTTATAACACTGCTTGTGGCAAGAGTGTTTTCGGCCGCGACCAAAAACCGCCGCAAGGAAAAGCTTCACCTGCGGCTTTTGTTCAATATAGCAAGGGTTATGATCTACGCTCTGGGCATATTTTCTATGCTCAGCCAGCTCCCCTGGTTTGACGGCGGCGTCGAGACCCTGCTGGCAGGCTCGGGTATAGCCGCG
>JAITVF010000032.1 GCA_031285945.1 Oscillospiraceae bacterium | reverse complement strand
GCTCTTTTGAATCCGCGCCCCTTACCCTGAATGCGAGCCCGCCCGACGGCCGATAGCCCAGAAGCTCTACCTCGAGAATTTCGTTTTTTTCTTCGCGGCCATACCGTCGGTTTTCGCGGCCTTCCGCGTAAAAGCCGTAGTCCCCATGCCGGGGGCCTTCCCCCCAAGCCCTGAAGGGGTCTAATTCCGTAGCGAGGGCGCCCGTCGCCCCGCCAAGCGTAAAGGCCGCCAGAAGAACCGCCGTTGTTATAAGGCGCATAGCCGATCTTATTCCATTGCCCATATTTTCACCTCTGCGCGCCGTCAGCTTCGGCGCATATAAAAAGATACATGGTCTTTGCCATGCGGTAATAATCCTTTACCTTTACATACCCCAGCTCGGGCGGAAGGTCGGCCGGGTATCGGGTTTCGATATAGCAGCGCGAAAGGGCGACCGACTCATCCAGCCAGTCTTTGAATTTACCGTCGCAGCGCATGGCCCGCTTGCAGAGCCAGGGCAGGTTGTGGCCCTCGACAAGCTGCCCGCTTTTAAACAGGATATAGGCCTTTAGCGCCTTTTCTACGGCCTGCTGGCAGTGAAAGGCCGCCGAGCTGTAGCAGTTGTCGTTTTTTAAAAGCTCGCCGGCCGATATAATATCCTCTCCGGCGCGGTCCAGCCAGTCGTAGTATCTGGTGGAATCGCCGGAGGGCGCTACGCGGTTACCCCTTCTCATAAACGATATGCCCCGTATTCTTTATATGGGTCGCGAACGCGGTCTTTTGCCGGGTGAGCTCCTCCCACTCGGCGGGGGTGTAGATAACAAGGTCAAAGGGCAGCTCGCAGTCCGCCTCACGGTACACCCTTCGCATACCCTCCTCCCGGTCGGTAAGCTCCGCTATGGCCGCGAGCTTGCAGGTAGTGAGCCTGCCGCTCGAATCTATCCGGTGGTTGTAAAGATAGATAACCTCCGCCCCGAGTATCCTCGCTATGCTCCTAGCCGTCTCGCGGATATCCTCGTAGCCGTCAAGCCCTGCCAAAAGGTTGTGTTCCATTTATAGGCTCCATTCCGGCGCGCTTTTTGCGCAAGCGCCAGTGGGATAGATGCGTCGGCCCGGGTCAAAACACCCCGCCGGACAAGTCCGGCTTGCGCCGTGAATGGCAAAAACTTGATTCTGACCCTTGAAGGGGGTATAATAAAGGCTGTAGCTATTATACCACCAGACGTTGAAAATACAAACCGGGCCCGCGTTATTTTTCCAAAAGCTGTACCGGAAGAGGCAACCCTCGGGGTAATTCATTCTAGGGAACGTCTTTTCGCGCGGCCCGTACGGAGGTAGCCGATGCCCCTTGCAAGAGATTCCCGCCGCCGCAAGGCGTTTTTGCTTGCCCTTATAATGGCGGCCGTTATCTTTGTGCCCTTTATTATCTACGACCGGGGCTATTTTATCTATTACGGTGATTTTAACGTACAGCAAATACCCTTTTATAAGCTTGCCCACGAGTCGGTTCGCTCGGGCAATCTTTTCTGGAGCTTTTACACCGACCTTGGCGCAAATTTTATAGGCTCCTACAGCTTTTACCTTTTGTTTTCGCCCTTTTTTTGGCTGACCCTGCCCTTTCCCACCGCGTTTTTGCCCCATCTTATGGCGCCTCTGCTGATACTTAAGACAGCCTGCGCCTCACTGACCGCCTACCTCTACCTGGAGCGATTTTTAAGGGACCGCGATTACGCCCTCTTTGGCGGGATACTCTACGCCTTTTCTGGCTGGATGTTCTTTAACGTCTTCTTTAATCACTTTCACGAGGTCGCCATATTCTTTCCCCTCCTCCTGCTTGGGGTTGAGAAGCTTGTTCTGGAGAACAAAAGGGGATTTTTTGCGGCGGCGGTCGCGGTGAACGCCCTGGTCAACTACTGGTTTTTTGTGGGCGAGGTTGTCTTTGTCGTCCTCTACGTTATTATAAGAATGACTGACCGGCGCTGGGGAATGACCCTGCGCGGTTTTTTAGCCCTGGGCCTTGAGTCGGTACTGGGGGTTTTTATGGCGGCGGCGGTTCTTATCCCCTCGGTCATGGCCCTGAGCGGCAACCCGCGAACCGGCGCCGACAGCCTTTTAAACGGCTGGAATTTCTGGATATACTGGAACACCCAGAGCCAGGCCTCGATTTTGCAGAGCCTGTTCTTCCCGCCCGAGCTCCCCGCCCGGCTCAACTTTTTCCCCGATTCTACCGCCCCCTGGTCGTCCCGCTCCGCCTGGCTTCCCCTTATGGGCCTTACGGGGGTTCTCGCCTTTTTCTTTGAGCGTAAAGGCGACTGGGTAAAAAAAATACTCGCCGTATCTCTTGTTTTCGCGCTGGTTCCGGGCCTCAACGCGCTGTTTATACTCCTCAACCATTCCTACTACGCCCGCTGGTTTTACATGCCCGTTTTGCTTATGTGCCTGGCCACCGCCCGCTCCCTTGAATCGAGCGCTAAAAATACCGATCACTTTTTGCGGGCCGTAAAGTGGTGCATGGCTATTACCCTGTGCTTCATTCTCATATGCGGGGTAACCCCTAAGGTCGAAAAGGGCGAGGTCACCATGGGGCTTATCGCCTACCCCAACGTTTTTTGGGTATTCTCGGTCTTTTCAATGATATGCCTTCTGGTCATAGCCGTTTTGATTGCCCGGCTGCGAAATCACGCGAATTTCAAGCGTTTTTTGGCAGTAGCGCTCGCTGTTTGCTGCGTTTCTTTCGGCATATATTATATCGCGCAGGGCAAGAACAACCGCGCCGCAGCCGAAAAGGTAATAAGCACAGCCATCGGGGGCAGGGAGATGATTCACCTGCCCGACGACGAGACCCCCGGGGCCTTTTCGCGAATCGACTTTTTTGAGGGGAGCGACAATTTGGGCATGTTCTGGCGCCGGCCTACAATTCAGGCCTTTCATAGCATAGTGCCGCCCTCTCTCATGGAGTTTTACCCCTTTGTGGGGGTTGAGCGGGACGTCGCCTCCCGCCCCGAGGCCGATAACCGGGCGCTGCGGCCCCTTCTTTCGGTCCGCTGGCTATTCGCGCCCGTCGATTCCTCCTCCCCCGGGGAGCCGCCTGTCGAGGGCTTTGCCTTCCACTCCGAGCAGCCGGGCTTTAACCTGTACGAAAACCAAAACTATATCCCCATGGGCTACGGCTACGAGAATTACGTCCTGCGGGAGGATATCGAAAAGGAAGACGCCCGCAACGCCCATCTTATGCTGAAGGCGGTGATCCTGGAGGACTGGGATTCTGTAGAGCGCTGCGCCCAGGGCCTTGACTGGCTGGATATTCAGGACCGCGTGGACTACGGCCTTCAGGCCATGGGAGAGGACGCGGCCCAAAGAAGGGCGCAGTCCTGCTACTATTTTGCCCACGACAGCAGGGGCTTTACCGCCCGCTCTAATCTCGAAAAGGACACCCTTATGTTTTTCTCCGTCCCCTGGGATAAGGGCTGGAGCGCCAGCGTCAACGGCGCTCCGGTCAAAATCGAAAGGGTCAACGTGGGCTTTATGGCCGTATCCGTCCCCGCCGGGGAAAGCGAAATCCGCTTCGATTACTTTACCCCCGGCCTTAAAGAGGGCGCCGTAATAACGGCCGTTTCACTGGCGGCGTTTTTAATATACCTGCGGCTCTTTGGCAAAAACAAAAAAGAATTGGCGGCCAAAAACGAGCTTAAGGTCCGCCGCGCCCTCTTCGCCGCCGAGGCTGTGGATATGAGCTGGGAGGAATACCTCGGGGATTTGCGTAAAAATGAGTCCGCCCCGCCCGCGGCGCAAGCGGCGCAAAAAGAAGAGCCCGAGCCCCTTGCCCTGCCCGATTCGGAACGCACCCTCCCCTTTAGCCAGGAGGAGGGGCAGGCGCGAGATTAGCAAAATATACGCCGGGCAAAAAATACAATGGGGGGAAAAGATAATTTGTTTTTATTCCGTAAAAAGCCCGAGCCGCCCTTTGTTTCGGCGGTTGTGGCGGCGGCGGGCAAGGCCTCGCGGATGGAGGGTATCGACAAGCAGCAGGCCCCTCTCGGCTCTCTGCCGGTAATCGTCCGCAACCTGGAGGCTCTTTCTTTGAGCGGAGTCGTCCGCGAAATCGTTCTGGTTTGCCCTCCCGAGCTTATACCCGTCTACTTCGCCATGGTTAAGGATTACGGCCTCAGCCTGGTTTCCAGCGTGGTGGGGGGCGGCTCCTCCCGGCAGGAATCGGTGTTTGCCGGTATAGCGGCGTGCGAAAAAAGTGCCGAATACTTTGCGGTGCACGACGGCGCCCGCCCCCTTGCCGACCCTGAGCTTTTGGCGGATTGCCTTAAGGCGGCCGAGCTTTACGGCGCGGCCGCCCCCGGAATAACCCCTAGGGACACCGTAAAGCGGGTGACCGAAAAGGGGTTCGCCGCCGCTACTCTGCCGCGGGAGGAGCTTGTGCTTATTCAGACGCCGCAGGTTTTTGAGGCCGGGCTTTACCGTGAGGCCATGGCCGCCGCCCTGCGAGACGGCGTTAGCTGCTCCGACGACTGCCAGCTTGTGGAAAGGCTGGGCAAAAGCGTATTCATAGTTCCCGGGCAAGGCGGCAACCTAAAGATTACAACGCCGGAGGATCTGGCCTGCGCCGCCGCTATTTTACGCCTGAGGGAGGAGGGGCTCGAGTGCCTTCTGTCAGAATAGGCCACGGCTACGATGTTCACCGCCTCGTTCCGGGCCGGAGCCTTATACTGGGCGGCCTCGCGCTTGAGCACCCCACGGGCCTTTTGGGCCACAGTGACGCCGACGTGCTCACCCACGCCGTTATCGACAGCCTTCTCGGCGCGGCCGCCCTAGGGGATATAGGCCTGCTCTTCCCCCCCTGCGACCCGGCGTATAAGGACGCCTCAAGCCTTGGGCTTTTAAGGCGGGCGGCTGAGCTTCTTAATGAAAACGGGTACCGCGTGGCAAACGTAGACGCGACCGTTCTGGCCGAGCGCCCACGGCTCGCAGAAATGATCCCGGCCATGAGGGAACGCCTCGCGGCGGCCATGGGAATCGAAACCGGCGACATAAGCATAAAGGCCACCACCGAGGAGGGCCTGGGCTTTACCGGCGACGGTTCAGCCATAGCCGCCCACAGCGTCGCCCTGATAGAGAGGACTATATAATACTACACCGCATTTAAAATACTTCTTTATATTGTTTCCCCGCCTCTGGCGGGGGAAACAATAGCGTAATATTATAAAAGCATTTTATTTGCGGAACTGTTTAAGGTCAGTACCCTAGGCAAAAGTATTGATATTGCTGGCTTATAAAGATGAAATTACTTTTTTAACCAACAAGGCTTTTATAAAGTATAGCCATTAGGAGGATGTTATGCCCAGTTCATTTTTACTGAGGTTTGCAATACAGGAAAAGCCCGTATACACACTTGCCGAGTGCCTGAGGCTTTCCGATATCGGAAGCCTTGCTTTGGAGCATGGGCTTCTAGGCGATGAAGGCAACCCCATAGAGGAATGTGATGATCCGGCAACGCGGGAATGCCTGACGTCCTCCCTTATGCGGGCGATACCGGAGACTTTCGAGCGGGATATCCAATGGCTCGGGAAATGCGATGTTTCGCTTATTCGGGAGACCATATGCTGTATGGAGGAAGGTCTTCCTTTATCTGACGAGTTCCGGCGCAGCATACATTTTCTTAAGTCAAAGGGCTATCTCTATCTCTTTGCGCAGGAGAATCAGCTCTGGACAGTGTTGCCGAAGGAGCTTTCGGCAATCTGGCAGACCGCAATGACGAACAATGCGCTGATGGAACAATTGGATTTCAATCAGGAGCTGCGCGACTACGCGGTGGCTCTTGCAAACCTGTATGGCGCATATGAGACGGAGCAATTGGCGGCGGTCTGGAACCAGCACCACAGGAATAAGATCACTCCGGAGCGGGCAGAACAGCTTCTTGGCGAGATGTCGGATTTTCAGGAGGATTTCTGGCTGGACGGTGACCTTGTTATAAGCGAATCCATATTCAGCGACTCGGAGTTGGACGAGTTGCTGACACAGACGGAGGACATGCCATTTTACATGCCTGCAAAGAGCATAATAGCGCAGTATGCGGGCGAGGGGGCATTCGATGAAAACCGGCCGGAACTGCAGCGGATGTCGGCCTTTTTAAAAACAGTTGTTCCCGACGACGTGCCGCGGAGAGATGATCTGGATATGGATGTTGTCTATGCCTGTAAAGAAGAGTGGTCCGAAAAAGAAGTCGCCAATATGCTTTTACAGTATAAATTTCCGCTCGATGACGCGGATGCCGTGGAAACATTTTCAAGGCTCTACCAAAGCTTATTTGAAAACACACGCCTGTGGGCGCTGCGCGGCGACACCCCCGCCCATCACACGCAATCAACCAACCGGCGGGTTATTCCCTTTCGCCTGCCCACCATAAAGCCCCCCAAGAGCAGGAAGGTCAGCCGCAACGCGCCCTGTCCCTGCGGCAGCGGGAAGAAATACAAGAATTGCTGCGGCGCTTCATAATAGGCTAATACTACTTCGCGATCAAAAAAATCCGCGCACTGTGTAAGCGCGCGGATTTTGTCCAGCGTAAAGCCGTTATGTCATTTGGTTATTTTAGATGCAACTGCCCATTGAAAATAAACTGTCACATTGCCCGATGTTCAAACAGATTCTTGCAAAATCGTGCTGATATCTCTACCTCCATAGAGAATACGAATCACTTGCACTTCTTTTTCCGCGACAAGATAGAAGCCGCTATAATTTCCAATATTGATTCTGCGCAGTCCCCGGCTTTTCCATGGTTCTTCTTGATATGCCGGATAGCTGCCGTGAGTTTTTCCGAGCGTCTCCAACTTGTCAGCAATCCGATACGTCAATTTCTTGGCAATTTCCGGTTCCAGTAATTTGAAGGCAATGTATTCATAGATGTCACGTAAATCCTGCTTGGCCTGTCCTGTGAGTCTCACACGAAAATTCATATACCATAATCCCTTTGTATTTCGCTCACCACATCTTCAATGTTATGAAGCCGTCCTGCGGCAACATCAGCATAGCCTTTTTCTAATTCAGCATTGAGTTGGGCTGTACTCATTGCTCCGATTGCGGTCGGTGTCCGAGGTGGCAGCTTCATTTCAAACGGAATTCCCCGCTGCATGATTACTTGGCGCAAAAACAACCCGATTGCGTTAGACATAGGAATTCCCAGCTGCGACAGCACGTACTCGGCCTGTTCCTTAATTCCCGGCTCAACACGCGCAAACACATTTGATGTTCTTTGCACGACAATCACTCCCAGCATTTATTTTGATACTAATCCGCAAATAAAATGCTTTTATAATATGACTCTATTGCTTTCCCCGCCAGAGGCGGGGAAAGCAATAGAAAGAAGTATTTTAAATGCGGAATAGTATGAACTATTTATATTATATGCGAATAGCTTGCGATATGCAAGCATTGTTTTTGTCAAAGCAAGAACCTCTTATTCGCCCCGCGTCCGCTAATTCTAATAAGCCCTTCCAATTCCATTTGCTTCAGCAGATTATACATGCGCGTCCGCTTGACGCCAAGCATTTCTCCGAGCTTTGCTTCTGTAGCAGTTTCATCCTGCGAAAGAATGTCAAGAACCTGCTGCATCTGAGTCGTCACTTTTGGGGTGGAAACATTGAGCGCTCTTGCCTGATTCATATTTGGCAAAGTAATCTTAAATGAATTCGGCGTAATGCTTATGACCGGCTGAACGACACAACCTGCGTATAGCGCATAAATCCTGCGGATACCAGTGCCATACGCTTCAATGAGATTCAACCGATGAAAAGCCTCCGCCAGATAGCGGTTACGAAGCTGCGATATGCCGTTGCGGATATCCTCCTGCATCAACCCCGGCAACAGGCCGCCGAGCGAAACAAACTCGATCTCTTTGTCATTAACATTGATGATGATACTGCCGCTAAAACCGTAATCGCGATGAATCAGTGCATTGACAAGGGCTTCGCGCAAAGCGTCTTTGGAATAATCCCAGTAATCCGTTCTGGTAAGGCCATCAATAACAGAGCGGTTTTGATTACACAGTTGGAGATAGCCATAGGTTTCCTCCATCTGTTTGAAAACTGAGCCCGCAAATTCTTTCCTGTCTCGGAATATTGTGTTTTCTTCATCCGAGAATACAGCAACTTTTACGGTATGGGTGCATTGGTCAGATAGCAAC
>JAITVF010000022.1 GCA_031285945.1 Oscillospiraceae bacterium | reverse complement strand
ACCCCGGGCGTATAGGCGAGTGAAAGATCCTCGGTGCTCTCGGTGGGACACCTTGCAATAACTTCGAGCTTGCCCTTCCATTCCCCATGCTTTTCCAGTGATTTGGCTGCGTAATCCATTACTTATCCCTCGCTTATTTTAAAAGTCTGCGTTAATCATATCACAGAATCTGCCATATGTAAAATGCCTGTTACCTCTGTATTCATAGCGCGTTTTTCCGCCGGCGTATGTTTGATTGACTTAAGCCGGGCCAGCATATATAATAAAACGGGCTGCCCGGCGAAGACTACGAATTACCGGGCGTTGTAAACGGGCAACGTGCCGCTCGTTTTCCCCTGTTTTTTCCCGTAGATTATCTTCTGAGTGAGCCGTATAAGAACCTGTATTCAGCCTGAAAAACGGCGGGCACAGGCTCTAAAAGGGGGGACGATCTGTGACGGCGGCTGAAAAACGCAATGATTTTTCCGTAGGCAGCATACCCCGGACTATTGTCCGGCTCGGGCTCCCTATGATTGCGGCCCAATTGATCAACGCGCTCTACAGCGTTGTGGACCGTGCCTATATAGGGCGTATACCCGGGGTTGGGGCGCTGGCTCTGGCGGGGATAGGGCTGACCTTTCCCGTCATACTGATTGTAACCGCCTTTACAAACCTGTGCGGCATGGGTGGGGGCTCGCTGTGCTCCATAGCCAGGGGGGAGGGGCGGCTCGATTACGCTGAGCGGATTATTGGTGCCGCCTTTGCGGCGCTCCTTACCCTTAGCGTACTGCTCACCCTTCTCTGCCAGATATTTAAAGCCCAGATTATGCTTCTTTTCGGCGCCAGCGGCAACACCTTAGGCTACGCCTGCGATTATCTGGGGGTGTATCTCTTTGGAACTCCCTTTACTATGGTGGCGCTGGGTATGAATCCCTATATAAACTCCCAGGGCTTTGCCCGCACCGGTATGCTTACAATACTAATAGGCGCGGTGGCCAATATAATACTTGACCCCATATTTATTTTTACTCTGGAAATGGGCGTGCGGGGCGCGGCGCTGGCCACGGTTATTTCCCAGATAATGTGCGCCGTGTGGGCGGTGGGCTTTTTGCGCGGCGATATTCCTATCCTCCGGCTGCGCCGGAGCAATATCCGCCTGGACCCCGCGATACTCAGGCGGGTGTTTGCGCTGGGCGCCTCAAACTTTACAATGGCCATAACAACCAGCGCGGTGCAGGTAGCCTTTAACACCACCCTGCGCGACTTTGGGGGGGATATGTATATAGGCGCCATGACTGTTATCTCCTCCCTGCGCGAGCTGGTGACCATGGCCCTTTCGGGCCTTTCGAGCGGCGCGCAGCCGGTAATAGGCTATAACTTTGGCGCCGGCAATGTTGAGCGGGTAAAAAAGAGCATAAAGTTTCTTGTTTTTGTCTGTATGGGCTACGCTTTTTTTTGCTGGGCCACCGTCCAGATTTTCCCCGAAGCCCTTATCCGCATTTTTAATGACGACCCGCAGATACTGGTCATCGGGGTGCCTGCCCTGCGGATATATTTTTGCATGTTTTTTCTCATGAGCGCACAGATGTCCGCACAGCAAAGCTTTGTCGCATTGGGCTGCGCAAAGCAGGCTATGTTCTTTTCGATGCTGCGAAAGGTAGTCATTGTGGCCCCTGTCGCGCTGCTTATTCCGCGCGTTACAAACTTAGGCGCGATGGGGGTATTTTGGGCGGAGCCCATATCGGACGTAATAGGCCCCATAGCCTGCTGCGTGACCTTTTATTTTACGGCATGGCGCAGGCTGGACTTTCTTGTGGCGGCAAAGAACAAGTTGATTTCCCGCGGGTAACTCGGGATTGAATTGATACAGCAGGGTAAAACCAGGATAAAGGGGAAAAGCTTTAATGGAAAAATGGCATCATCTTAAGCCGGACGAAGTATTGGGCAAGCTTTCTGTAACCGTGGGACGGGGCCTTGACATGGACGAAGCCGAGCGACGCCTTGCGCTGAACGGCAAAAACGAGCTTACTCCGCCGCCGGGAGACAGTATGCTCAAGAGGGTTTTAGGCCAGCTCAAGGATCCAATGATTATCGTGCTGCTGGCGGCGGCGGTGCTTTCGCTGGTTTCCAGCGGGTTTGAGGATTGGATCGATTCGGCTATTATTCTGCTGATAGTGGTTGTAAACGCGGTGATCTCGATCTCGCAGGAGGACAACGCCACAAAGGCCCTTGAGGCTCTGCGCAAAATGTCGGCGCCGCTCGCCAAGGTTATGCGCGGCGGCGAGCTTGTCCGGCTTGAGTCGGCCATGCTGGTTCCCGGTGATGTTATCGCGCTCGAAGCGGGCGATCTTGTTCCCGCCGACGCCCGCATTCTGGAATGCGCCAACCTGAAAGCCGACGAGGCCGCCATGACGGGGGAATCGGTTCCGGTAAACAAGCAGGCGATTTTATCGCTGCCCGAGGAAACGGGCCTTGCCGACCGCAAGAATTGCGTTATCTCCTCCACTGTTATTACCAACGGGCGCGCCACCTGCGTCGTAACTGAAACGGGCATGCGTACCGAGGTAGGCCGCATTGCCAACCTGCTGATGAACGAGGCGGACTCGGAAACCCCCCTGCAAAAAAAGATGGCGGAAATTTCCAAGGTTCTGTCGGTAATCTGCCTGGGTGTCTGCGCCGTCATGTTCCTGGTGGGGATGCTCTATCAGCGCCCTATTATGGAAATATTTATGATGGCGGTTTCTCTGGCCGTGGCGGCCATTCCCGAGGGCCTTGCCGCAATAGTGACAATTGTGCTGGCACTGGGCGTGCAGCGTATGGTTAAGCACAACGCCATAATAAGAAAGCTGCCGGCGGTCGAGACTCTGGGCTGCGCGGGAGTGATCTGCTCTGATAAGACAGGCACCCTTACCCAGAATAAGATGACTGTGGTGGACGTATGGACTGTGCGGGAGGGGGAGCGCGCTCTGGCTTTGACTGTAGGCGCGCTTTGTAACGACACTACACTCAGCTACGATGATGACAAGAAACCTAAAACGGCCGGAGACCCGACCGAGACGGCCTTTGTGGATATCGCAAGCGCAGAGGGGCTCGATAAGAACGCGCTGGAGCGCGAAATGCCCCGTGTGGCCGAGCTGCCCTTTGATTCTGAGCGCAAGCTTATGAGCACGCTGCATAAAGCAGGCGATAAAATACGCGTTATGGTTAAAGGCGCCCCCGACGTGCTGCTCCGCCGCTGCGTCATCGGGGCCGGCGAGGCCGAGCTTGTGAACAGGCGTAACGAGGATATGGCCGAAAAGGCGCTGAGGGTGCTGGGAGTCGCCTTTAAGGATATTGACGCTCTTCCCGCCGAGCTTGAAAGCGAAACCCTCGAATCGGGCCTCACCTTTGTGGGGCTTGTAGGGATGATTGATCCGCCCCGCCTCGAGGTTAAGGGAGCGGTGGCCGACTGTTACGCCGCCGGCATAAGGCCGGTTATGATTACGGGCGACCACAAGCTTACCGCCGTAGCTATAGCCAGGCAGCTTGATATCTTCAGGGATGGGGATCTCGCGATAATAGGCGAGGAGCTGGATAAAATCCCACAGGAAAAGCTCGAGGAGGATATCGAGCGGTATTCCGTCTTCGCGCGGGTTTCTCCCGAGCATAAGATGCGGATCGTAAAGGCGTGGCAGGTGCGGGGCAATGTGGTGGCCATGACGGGGGACGGCGTAAACGACGCCCCCGCCCTAAAGGTGGCCGATATAGGCTGCGCCATGGGAATCACCGGCACCGACGTGGCCAAGGGCGCGGCCGATATGATACTCACCGACGATAACTTCTCAACTATAGTCCACGCGGTCGAGCAGGGGCGGGGAATCTACGACAACATTAAGAAGTCGATTCAGTATCTGCTTTCTTGCAATATCGGCGAGATAATTATTATTTTTGTGGCCACCGCCCTCAATTTCCGGCAGATGCCGCTGGTGCCTATACAGCTTTTGTGGCTCAACCTGGTTACCGACTCGCTGCCGGCCCTTGCGCTGGGGATGGAAGCCGTCGACCCCGACGTTATGAAGAGAAAGCCGCGCAACCCCAGAGAAAGCCTATTCTCCCGCAGCTTTACCGGCAGCATGTGCTTCTTTGGAATTCTTGTCGGGGCGGTCGTCCTGGTTGCCTACGCGCTGGGCGAGTATGTTTTGGCCTCCTCTTCCGACGCCGTCGCCTGCACAATGTCCTTTGCGACGCTGGTGTTTTGCGAGCTCACCCGCGCGATGGCGGTGCGCAGCGAGACCCGCTCGGTTTTTTCTATCGGGCTGTTCTCCAATAAGAGCATGAACCAGGCGTTTGTGGTGGGGCTTTTGCTTCAGCTTGCGGTTCTGTTTATCGGGCCCCTTCAGGAAATCTTTAACGTAACCGCTCTCAGCGCGGCACAGTGGCTGATCGTTCTTGGCCTCTCGCTTATTCCTCTTATAGCCAGTGAAATTTTAAAGGCGGTAAGGCCCTCGGTATCCCGCGCGTAATCATAGATATAACGGCTTTTGCCGCATTTTATCGCACAGCCGCCCCTCGTATATCACGCGGGGGGCGGCTGTGGTGGGCGTAGCAAGCATACGCTTTATTAGATTCACTGGGCTTCACGTGCATATTGACATAACCGATTATCTGTGGTAGAATTCAATACGTTCGGTCGGTTGGAATATACAATATGCGGATATGGCGGAATTGGCAGACGCGCTAGATTCAGAGTGCGTCACCTCAGTGCAGATTTGATTTTGACAACTTAATATGTTAAAATGGGGTAGCTGGTCTACTCGTTTTATAAAGATGCGGATATGGCGGAATTGGCAGACGCGCTAGATTCAGGTTCTAGTGGTTGCAAGACTGTGCAGGTTCAAGTCCTGTTA
>JAITVF010000168.1 GCA_031285945.1 Oscillospiraceae bacterium | reverse complement strand
GGCCTCGCACATCCTTCTTATCTGGCGGTTGCGCCCCTCGAATATAGTGAGCTGGAATACGCTTCGGCCCGGCTCCTTTGCCGTGACATGAACCGTGGCGGGCAGGGTCGTTTTGCCGTCGTCGAGCATAACGCCGGTCGTAAGCTTTATGATCTGCTCCTCGGTTATGGCCTCGCGAACGGTTACCCGGTAGGTTTTGCCTATATGGCTTTTGGGGTGCATCACGGCGTTGGCTAGCTCGCCGTCGTTGGTAAGCAGCAAAAGTCCCTCGCTGGCCATATCCAGCCGGCCGACGGGATAAACCCGCTCGTCCAGCCCGTCGAGGAGGTCGAGAACCGAACGGCGACCCTTTTCGTCGCTTGTGGTTACGACTACACCCCTGGGCTTATTAAGTATAATAGTTGTGGTTTTGCGCTTTTTTTCAAAGACAATCCGCTCGCCGTCGAGCGCTATTATATCTCTTGCGGGGTTCACCGGCTGGCCGGTGGCGCAGGGGTGCCCATTGACCGTCACCCTGCCCCTGGCTACCGCCTCCTCCGCCTTTCTGCGTGAGAGTATTCCGTGCTCCGAAAGTACCTTTTGAATTCGCTCGGGCTTGCCGGCCATAGTTTTATCATCCTTTTTACGGGGGAAAATCGGCGGACTATCCGAACCAGTCCACTATACTTGCCCACCAGTGCTTTTTTTCGGCGTGAAGCAGCGGAACGTCGCGGTCCGCCGTCAATGTCAGGGTAAAAACGTTTTCTCCCTCGAGATAGATTCTCGCCTCCCCCAGATACTGCCCCGCCAGTACAGGTGCGTATACAAAAGGGGGAGCCGCGATTTCGTACCGGATATCGGCCCCCTCTTTGGGGACTGAGAACTCAGCCTCCTCAAACCTCACGGCCATTACTCCGCTCTCGGTTCCCCCCACCACGGGAACGTTTACCTCGGGGATATCCTCCGCCAGGTTTTTAAATGTCAGCTCGGCGAAGAACTTATCGTAAAAATTACGGTGAATAGCCCAGTCGCCGGGGAAGGAAAGGGTTACGCATATGAGCTCGACACCATCCCTCCTGGCAGCCGAAACAAGGCAGCGGCCGGCCTTGCGGGTAAAGCCGGTCTTTACGCCGTAAGTCCCGTCGTAGGAGCTTAAAAGGCGGTTGTGATTTTGCAGCCACCGGTCGTATGGCGGATTACCAAAGCTGGCCCGCAGCCGGTACTGGGAGCAGATATTCTGAAAATCCCGGTTGGAAAGAGCCTCCCGGGCAAGAAGAGCCATATCGTAGGCGGTGGAAAGATGCCCCTCGGCGTCAAGGCCCGAGGGCGTTACAAAGTTTGTGTTTTCCATACCTATGCGCCTTGCCCGCTCGTTCATCGTATTCGCGAACTCCGGCAGTGAGCCCGATATCCTGACCGCGGCGGCTCCGGCGGCGTCGTTGCCCGAGGATAGCAGCATCCCGGTCGCAAGGGCGCGCAGAGACGCTTTGTCGCCCTCCACAAGGCCCATCGAGGTTCCCTCGACATGTATGGCGGTATCGTCCACCTCGAACAGGGCGTCGATGTCGTTTTGCTCAAGGGCCAAAAGGGCGGTCATGATCTTGGTGGTGCTGGCTATGGGGAGCTGCTCGTGGATATTCTGGGCGAAAAGCACCTTCCCCGTCTTTGCCTCCATCACTATGGCCGCCTTGGCGCCAACCTCCATGCCCTGCGCGTCGGGCACGCTGAGCACTACCGCGCGATCCTCACCCGCCGCCAGCGCGGGCGCCGAAAACACCGCCAGCAACGCCGCCAGCAAAAGGCACAAAAGCTTACCCCTCAAGCAACACACTCCCCGCTGAATATCTCATAATCCGGCTGTCTCTTCAATTATATTGTAAGAGGGGCGGTATTATGAGGCGGGGGCGCGTATTTGTCCGCAGGGGCCCGTTATTCCTTCCCTTGCGGCTCGCACTCCTCGGCGGACTTGTCCTTTTTAAATGTGGCGATAAGCTTGTCGATAACGCCCGGAACGGCGTTTACGATACGGTCTGCCGTATTGTTGGCCGACTGCATCTGTAAAAGCTCTACCTTGCCGCCGCTTATGACCAGGAAGGCGAGGGGCTGAATCGTAACCCCGCCGCCGGTTGCGCCGCCAAAAAGCTCGGCCTGCTTTCCTGTGGGAAGATCACTCCCCCCCGAGGCGTAGCCAAAGCTCACCTTTGAAATGGGAATGATCACTACGCCATCCGCCGAGGTAATGGGTTCGCCAACTATGGTGTTGACGTCTACCAGAGAGCGCAGGCTTTCGAGGGACGCCGAGGTAAAGTCACCGATTGGATGCTGCTGACTCATATTGCCGACCACCTTTGTCTTTGTGTTGGGTTTTGCTTTTGCCAGTACTTTTATTATTGATCCGGCTCTTCAAAAAGGCGAAGAACAGATGAACCGCCGCAACAAGGGCGAATATGGGCCGGAACCGTATCCTGGCGGAAAGGTTGGCCGAAACGCCGTCGTGTAAAAACTCAGGGGATATTCTAAGATATTTTATCCTGAGAGTAAATATTTCTCCCAAAAGCTCCCGCAAAACTGCCGCCAGTGACGCGGCCTTCGCGTAGCGAATTGCAGCCGCGTGAGCGTCCTCTCCGCCCACGTCCACCCCGGCCTTCACGTTATAGATTACTATGCGCCTGCATAGCCTGCGCACGGTTTTACCGGCTGTTCGCAGCAGCGGAAGATATTGCTCCCAAAGGCCCTTGAGCGATTGCCGCTCTTTATTTTTTGGCTTTTTTTCTTCCGGCGGCGGCTCTTCTTTTTTGGGCTTGTCCTTTTTCTTGCGGGCTTTCTTTAAGGGCTTTTCTTTTGGGGGAAGTATACGGTACCGCAAAAAAAGATAATGCGCGCTGACCGACAGCTCCCCCGAAATTAAGGATACACGCAGCCGCAGCGAAAAGCACATGAGCAGCGCCAAAAGCAGGATAAGCCCCAGAATCCCCAAAAGGAGCCGGCCGATTACAGCAAGCACCGGCGCCACGGCATAACCTCCCTTGTGCAATTAATTTTATGCGGCCTCAGTCGAAATCTAAAATGTCGGTCCGCCCCTCGAGGGGGGAGCCCTCCGCCGGAGCGGCCTCGGGCTCCGGCAGGGGTGGGAGCTGCCCGAGCCCGTCAAGCCCGAAGCTGCGCAGAAAAAGAGCGGTCGTGCGGTAGGCTATCGGCCTACCGGGAATCTGTAGGCGGCCCGCCTCTTCTATAAGGCCCTTTTCGGCCAGCGAGCGGACTATCGAGGAACAGTCGACCCCCCTCACCTGATCCACAAAGGAGCGGGTGACCGGCTGGTTGTAGGCTATGGTCGCTAGAACCTCAAGCGCCGCCCGGCTCAGAGGAACAGCCCTGCGAAGAGCCAGGGCCGCCCTTATATCCCCGGCGTACTGCGGCAGGGTACACATCTGCACCGAGCCTTCAAGAATAAGAAGATCTAAAGGGCTTTCCTGTTTAAGATATCTTTCACGAATAGCCTCAATAGAAGTTTTGACAGTTTTTTCCTCAGTATCCAGCGCCTTCGCAATTTTTATTATTTCCACAGGCTCCCCTGCGGCGAATATAACAGCCTCTACCCGGCGCTCCATAATTCGCTCTTTCAAACGCTCACCGTCATTTCCGTATAAGTCCCGCCTCATCGCCCCTTACGGCGACCTTTCCCGCTCTTATAAGCTCTAAAATGGCCAAAAAGGTTGCGATCATGCCGCTTTTTTCGCCTTCGCCCGCATAAAGATCCTTAAGGCGGATCCATTTCCCGCGCCTGAGAGCCCGCAGTACAGTAAATATCCTGGCGGTAACCGAGACGACCGGGCGGCTCACTATCGGCTCAAAGGCGTCGCGGGGCGGGGGCCTTCGCTTTTCGTTTTTGCCCATGGCGTCGCAGAGGGCCTCCGCCAGTATCAGGGCGGGATGAACAAGTGTGTAGGCGCGGTCGACGGGAAGCTCCGAGGCCTCGCGGGAAAAAATCTCGCCGCCTATGTAAAGCTCGCCCAAATTCGCGGCCGCGCCCCGGCATACGGAATAATCGACAAGCTGGCCCGAAAGCTCCTTTTTAAGGGCCTCAGATTCCTCCTCGCGCCGGGGCAGAAGGGAGACTGTCTTCATATAAACAAGCCTGCTCGCCATCTCCAGGAACTCACTCTGAATTTCAAGGTTCTGCTCCCGCCAGCCCCTTATTACGGCGAGATACTGCTCAAGAAGCGCGGAAATATCAATATTGAGAATGTCGAGCCTGTGCTTTACAAGAAGCTGCATAATAAGATCGAGGGGGGCCTCTATTTCGGCGACGCTGAAGCTGAGCTTTTCCACAGCGATTACATCCCCCCCATCAGGAGATCCGCCGGCAGAGTGACCACCCTGTCCAGGAAAACGAAGAGCCCTTCCGCCGCCGCGTCCAAAATCCCGCCGAAGGCGCCCAGATATACGCAAGCTATGAGCGCTATCATTATGTAGCGCTCATAGCGCATCAGGCCGAAATAAACGCGGTCGGGTAAAAACGCCCCGAATATCCTGGAGCCGTCGAGCGGTGGAACCGGCAAAAGGTTAAAGACCGCGAGGTAAAGATTTACGCTCATCATAAGAAAAAACGCCCTGGCTACAGGCCCAAACCAGCCGGGAACCGTGCCGGCCTGAGCCGAATAGCCCATCGCCTTGAAGGCCGTCATCAGCAGCGCGGCCATGATTATGTTGGATAACGGCCCGGCCGCCGCCGTAACGGCCATTCCCATTTTGGGGTTCTTAAAATTCCCAGGGGTTACAGGCACCGGCTTAGCCCATCCAAAGCCTGCCGTTATAAGCAAAATGCCGCCAAAAAGATCAAGATGAGCCAGTGGGTTCAAGGTCAGACGGCCTCTGTTGCGCGGGGTGGGGTCGCCCAGCCGGTCGGCCGCGAAGGCGTGGGCCGCCTCGTGAACGGGCATACAGGCAAGCATTACGATAAAGCGGCTCAGCCACGTAAAAAGAAGCTCGGTATTAAGCTTAAACAATCGCAAGCCCTCCCCTTGCCGCAGATGCGCTGTTATTATAATCGGCCATCGCCGAAGGCGGGCCCTCTAAATATTTATAATAAGCGCTTTTTGCTTATTATAACAGAAGGCGGCGGAAATTCAAAGCGGCACCGGCGCGGGTCAGAACACCGGCCGGCTGCGGGCTAGAAGCTATACGGCTTTGGAATATACTTAATGATGGTGTTGGTGTAGTTATCGTCGAAGCTGGCGGCGGTCAGGTCGTCGTAGTCAATTGTGTAGAGCTCGTCGTCCCATCTTCCGGTGGCGTCGAAGTACCAAAAGGTAAAATCCCAGTCGGAAAGCTCCATAAGGCGGCCCACCAGGAAATCGTCCTCCTCGTCCTCGCATTCCAGTATGCAGCATTCATATCTGCCTTTAATGGAAGAAAGGGCCCGGCTCCAGCTTGAAAGGTCGGTTTCGGGCGGCGCCTTAAGGCTCGTATACACTCCCTCAGCCGCTATGATTCGCTCAAAAAACTCCTCGACCTCGTCGCGGAGGATTTCGCCGATATCCTCAAGCCGCACTATCCGGTAGCCGTCGGGGCGAAACTCGTAAAAGACGTGAACCAGCAAAAGCTCCTCCGAGCGCTTTATTGGGATGCACAAAAGCTCCGGCTCGGGAAGCTCGGGGCGCTGAAGTGTCAGCGCCTGACGGCGGGCGATGGCGTTGTCGAGAATTTCAAGGGCTTCGAATTCCATAAGCTGTTATACTCCCCGGTCATAATCTGTCGTGATTAAAGGGCTTACCCGGCTAATGAGCTTTTCGTCCACCAGCGCGTCCAGCAAGACGCCCGCCGGCTCAAAGCGCTCCTCGTAGATTTTTCCGCTTTCGCGTATCTCGGCGGCAAGGCCTGCCTGTCCGTAAGGGATTAACAGCCTGAGCCGCCTGCTTTTTGCGGGTAAAAGCCTTGCGATTTTTTCAAGAAGCTCCAGGAGCCCCTGCCCCGATTTAGCCGAGATAACGGCGGTGCGCTCCCCCATTGCCTCTGGCGGTGAGGTCAAAAGGTCGGCCTTGTTGAGCACGTTTATAACAGGAACTCTTTGCGCCCCCAGCTCCTTTAGAAGCTCCTGCGTTATATCGGCCTGCTCGGGCGCGTCGGCACTCGAGATATCGCAGACGTTTAATATAAGATCGGCTCGAGCGGCTTCATCCAAAGTAGAGCGAAAGGCCTCCACAAGGTGGTGCGGGAGCCGCCGCACAAGCCCCACCGTGTCGATCAAAAGAACCGTGCGCCCGTCGGGGAGCTTAAGGGCCCTGGCCGACGGGTCAAGAGTGGCGAAGAGCTTATCCTCAACAAGAACCCCCGCTCCTGTCAGAGCGTTGAGAAGAGACGATTTGCCCACGTTGGTGTAGCCCACCACCGCCACGGAGGTGACGCCGTCCTTTTCCCTGCGCTCGCGTATCTGCTCCCGCCTTTTGGTAAGGGCTTTAAGCTGGGCCTCAAGGGCGGTAATTCTTCTTCTTATATGGCGGCGGTCAAGCTCGAGCTTTGATTCGCCCTTTCCCCGCCTGGCCCCCGCGCCCGCCCCTCCTCCGCCGCCGCCGAGCCGCGAAAGCTCGGCTCCCATGCCCGAAAGCCTGGGCAAAAGGTAGCGCTGGCGGGCAAGCTCAACCTGAAGCTTACCCTCGTGGGTGGCGGCTCTTCTCGCGAATATTTCAAGTATAAGCATAGTGCGGTCTATAACGGGAACGCCGCAGGCTTTTTCCATATTTCGAATTTGCACCCCGCTGAGCTCATGGTCAAAGATTACCGCCTCGGCGCCGGTGTTGTGGATGTAGAGCTCGAGCTCCATTAATTTACCGCCGCCCATGGCAGTAGCGTTATCCAAAGAATCCCTTTTTTGTATTAGCTCGGCCAGCGGCTCCATATCAGCGCTTTTCGCGAGCTCGGCAAGCTCGCGCAGCGAGGCCTCCGCGTCCCAAAGCCCCAGGTCGACCGCGCAAAGTACCGCCCGTGTAAGGGCGGGAGAATCGGTATCGTGCAATCAAGCAGCACTCCTTATATTAAACTGTGTATTCAACTATATTGCACTTGAAAACAGAAATTGGCAAAGGGTCTTTACCGGTTATCAAACACGCCATGCGGATATACTATTCAGGCCAAATCATTTTTAAGGGAGGTAGTTATATTATGACCAGAAAGACATCCGCCGCCGTTACGACAGCCTGCCTTGGGCTAGCCGCGGGCGCGACCGCATATATGATGTCGAACAACAAGGCTGTTCGCACAAAGACAAAGCTGCTGCGCCGCAACACAGGCAAGGCTCTGCGCCAGATGGGCGACTTTATCGACAACGTAAGCTATATGATGAAGTAGCTTACGCCCCGCAAAAAATACCGTCTTTTTTCCTCGGGTAAAAAGGCGGTATTTTTTGCGATTACGGGGCGGTAGCATCCTTCCTGTTATTGCCGCCCTTTTTGCGCGGGCCCGGAGCCCTGAGAATTCCCCGGCTGCGCATAAAGCGCCTCGCGTTTCTAACGAGCAGCCGGTCGTTGTCAAAGGTAAGGTATCCGCTTATACCCCTGAGGTTTACCCAGCGGATCTCGCTTATTTCTTCCTCCTGGCGCACGGTGCCCGAGGTATCGGCCCGGCCCAGGAAGTAAACCACGTCCTTGCTTACACCGGGGCGGGGGCTGTAGCTTACCTGCTCGCGAAAGCCCTCGAGAAGGGATATGCTTAAGCCGGTTTCCTCCCTTACCTCTCGCAGGGCTGTCTGGGCCTCGGTCTCCCCATCCTCCACATGCCCCTTGGGAAAAGACCAGTGGCCACCCAGGCGGTGGCGCAAAATCAATATCTGTATCTGGCTGCCGGCCTTATAATAGACCAGCGCGCCGCAGGACTTTTCCTTAGTCATCGGGACAACTCCCCCCGGGATTATGATACCGCCCCTTAAGAAAAGTCGAACGGTATAACCTGTAAAAATAAACAATACAAGCATTTACTCTTAGGATACTATATCATCTTTCCCGAAAAAATAAAAGTCCGCGCAGGTAATTTTTTGCGTTAATGGCCTCCCGCGTCCTTGCAAAATGAGCAGCCTCGCACTATAATAAGAGAAACGCCGGATTTGGGCGGAATATTTTGCCGAAAAAACAGTTTAAGCCATATAACTCCGGAGGTGAGGGAATGACACCGGGCGGGGAGGATTTAAAGGGCGCTTTTGCCTGCGCCGGCCGCGACGCCTGCGAAGAGCTCCTGCGAGCCGTCTTTGCGGAGCCTGATGAGGCGGGCGCCGCCTTAAAGGTATACCTGCGCAATTTTTCGAGCTTTAACGAAACCTTTGGCTATAAGCGGGGCGAGGCGCTGCTCTCGGAGGTTGTGGCGTGGCTTGCCGAGATCCCCGGCGCACTGGTCTTTCGCGCCGGCGGCGGAGTAGCCTTCATACTGGTCTTAAGGGGCGCGGGCCCCGTCGAGGCCACGGCCGTCGCCCAAAGGATAGCTGACCGTTTTGAGGAGCCCTGGCCCATCGGCGATATCGACTGCGTCCTCTCTGCCGATACGGGCGTGGTGCTCTATCCGCAATACGCCGAATCGCCCGGAGACCTTTTTCGCAATCTGGATCTTGCCTTGGGGCAAAGCGGTAAAATGCCCCCGGGGCAGGTAACGCTTTTTGGCCCCGCCTTAAAAGAAAGGCTCTACCGCAACTCCAT
>JAITVF010000049.1 GCA_031285945.1 Oscillospiraceae bacterium | reverse complement strand
CAATCCCGAAATTGAAATCGAGGGGGTGCTGCTGACCATGTTCGACAGCCGCCTCAACCTTACGGCGCAGGTGGTAACCGAGGTTAAGCGTTACTTCCCCGATAAGGTTTACAGAACGGTTATCCCGCGAAACGTAAGGCTTTCCGAGGCGCCCTCCTTCGGCCAGCCGGTTCAGTACTACGACCCCGCCTCAAGGGGAGCCGAGGCCTACAACGATCTCGCGAAAGAGTTTGCCAAAAAACAGGGCAAGCGCTGAGCCGAGCGCTTTGACCCGAGGGCGGCCATAGCCGAACAGCGGCTAAAAATTACAGACTGAAAACCACATGGGGGGAAGCAAATAATGGCGGTTAAGCAGCGGGGTCTGGGCAAGGGCCTGGACGCGCTTTTTATTGATAACAGTACCGAAAACGGCTCGGTCGCGACTATAAGAATCTCGGAGATAGAGCCAAACCGTGAGCAGCCCCGCACTCAGTTCGACGAGGCCGCGCTGCGGGAGCTTGCCGATTCAATACGCGTTCATGGGGTTATTCAGCCCCTGGTTGTCCGGCCCATGGACGCCGGCGGCTACCAGATAGTGGCGGGAGAAAGGCGCTGGAGAGCCGCCAGGATGGCGGGCGTCTCAGAGCTGCCCGTAGTGGTTCGCCAGCTTTCCGACGATCAGACGCTGGAGATAGCCATTATTGAAAACCTCCAGCGGGAGGATTTAAACGTGATGGAGCTTGCCGCCGGCTACCAGATGCTTATGGACCAGTACGGGATGACTCAGGAGCAGGTGGCCGACAAGGTCGGCAAATCAAGGCCGGTAGTCGCCAACACAATCCGCCTTTTAAACCTGCCCAAAGCGGCAAGGGAGCTGGTGCTGGCGGGCAAAATCTCGCAGGGGCACGCGCGAGCACTTCTTGGGCTTGAGGAGGAAGCGCTTATAAATCAAACGGCGCAGCAGGCGGCACTGGGCAATATCTTAGTGCGGGATATAGAAAAGCTGGCCCGTGAGCGCAAAAAAGAGCGCGAGACGGTAAATTCCGGCAAAATAGCGGACAAGCCCGGGAGAGAGGCCAAAGAACAAAGCTTTGGCGACTCCTCTTACCGGGAGATGGAGCTTGCCCTAGCCGAGGAGCTGGGCCGAAGGGTAAGAATAGTCAGCAAGGGTAAGGCGTCGGTACTAGAGCTTGAGTTCTATACCGAGGAAGAGCTCGGCGATCTTGCCAAAAGACTTACGGCCAGGGTGTGAGCTATGTATTTTTATAAAGATATGACCGCCGCCTATTACGACTGCGACCAGAGCAACGAGCTAAAGCCCTCGGGTATGCTCAGGTACATGCAGCAGACCTCCAGCGAGCAGTTGAGGGGCCTGGGGCAGTCTCCCGAGCGGCTTTATCACGAGAAGCTGGTCTTCCTTCTCTCTAAATTCAATCTTAGAATAGAAAGATACCCCGGCTGCGGCGAGGAAATAAGAATCGGAACGGCCGCAGTGGGGCTTAAGGGCGCGAGATTTGCCCGCGAGTTTGTTATTGAGACTAAAAACGGCGAGCGCCTCGTCTCGGGCTACAGCCTCTGGGTGCTGACCGATACAGGCGAGCACAGGATCCTGCGGCCAAAGGAGTATCCTCACCAATTCCCCTTTGAGGCCCCCGGCCTTGCGGGAATCGTAGACGATATCCCAATCCCACGTGATAAGGACCTTGCGCCGGGGCTTTTGCGGGAAATAATAGAGATACCGGTAAGATACAGCCATATCGACGTTAACCTCCACGTCAATAACGCAATGTACGCCGATTTTGTCTGCGACGCCCTCCCCTTTAGCGAGCTCTGCAAAAAAAGGCTGGGGACGCTCGCTATCCACTTCGCGGGAGAAGCCCGCCACGGGGACGTTATCCGGGTAGAGACTGCAAGGCTTGGCGAAGGCGTCTTTCGCATAGCCGGAACCCACGGGCGGGGGCTGTGCTTCGAGGCGGTGGCCGCCTATGGCCGGTCAAGCCACTAGCGCGCGGAATTTAACCCCCGGGGCAGGGCTTGCCAAATATACCCTTATATGCTATAATCCATGATTAATATCTATAAATTCAACGCCTAACGCTGCGCCGCCGCAGGGAAGGAAAGGGGAAGCTACCGCGATGCTTGAGACTGATTACGGCAGAAAGTTTGCCGCCGAGGGCCTTACCTTTGATGATGTTCTGCTTATTCCCGGACACACCGAGTTTCTGCCTAAGGATGTGGAGCTTAAAACCCGCGCCGCACGCGACGTTTTCCTCAACACACCGCTTATGACCGCCGCCATGGATACGATTACCGAATCGGCTATGGCCATAGCCATAGCCCGCGAGGGCGGAATCGGAATCATTCACAAGAATATGAGCATCGAGCGCCAGTCAGAGGAGGTCGACAAGGTCAAGCGCTCTGAAAACGGCGTGATAGTAGACCCTTTCTTCCTCTCCCCCGGCCACACCGCCGCCGACGCCGAGGCCCTTATGGCCCGTTACCGGATCTCGGGCGTTCCCATCTGTGAAAACGGAAAGCTCGTGGGTATACTCACCAATCGCGATATGCGATTTATCTCCGACTACAGCGTAGCTATAAAGGACGTTATGACCAGCGAGAACCTGGTCACCGCGCCCGTGGGCACCACCCTGGAGCAGGCCCAGGAGGTGCTGCGAAAATATAAGATCGAAAAGCTCCCCTTAGTCGACGACGACGGCACCCTGCGCGGGCTCATAACCATAAAGGATATCGAAAAGATGGCAAGATATCCCCATTCCGCGCGGGATAAGAGCGGCCGGCTTCTCTGCGGAGCGGCCATAGGGGCCGCTGTTGGTATGATGGAGCGGGTCGAGGCGCTTGTAAAGGCGCAGGCGGATATTTTAGCTCTCGACAGTGCCCACGGCGACTCTAAAAACGTTATAAACGCAATTCGCGAAATAAAGAGCGCGTATCCCGATATCCCCCTTATGGCGGGAAATATAGCGACAGCCGAGGGCGCCAGAGCCCTTATAGAGGCGGGCGCCGACTGCGTTAAGGTGGGAATGGGCCCCGGCTCTATCTGCACTACACGGGTGGTAGCCGGAATAGGCGTCCCCCAGATCACCGCCGTTTACGACGTAGCCAGGGTCTGCGCCGAATATGATATTCCCGTAATAGCCGACGGCGGCATAAAATATTCGGGCGATATCGTAAAGGCCCTTGCGGCGGGAGCCAGCGCAGTTATGATGGGCTCTCTTATGGCTGGCTGCGAGGAAGCTCCAGGCGCGGTGGAAATCTACCAGGGCAGGCGCTTCAAGGTCTACCGCGGAATGGGGAGCATAGCCGCCATGGAGGAGGGCTCAAAGGATCGCTATTTCCAGGAGGATGCAAGAAAGCTTGTTCCCGAGGGCGTTGAGGGAAGAGTTCCCTACAAGGGCAGCGTATCCGAGACCGTTTACCAGATGCTGGGCGGAATCCGCGCCGGAATGGGCTACTGCGGCTGCCGTACAATTCCCGAGCTCCACCAACGCGCGAAATTTATGCGGATTACCGGCGCGAGCCTTATCGAAAGCCACCCCCACGATATATACATCACCAAGGAAGCGCCCAACTACTCGGTTAACCTGTAGGGCGGCGGCATAAAATTATTCGAGGCGGCCGCAACCGGGGCCGCCTCGTTTTCGCGTCTCACCGCGACCGGTCAAAACACCCGCCGCCTGCGGGCGGCACCCTCTTTTCTAAAGAGGGTGGGGTATTGCCGGTAAATTATTTCTCTGTTTTATATGCTTGTGTCAATTCTGGCCCCACCCTCTTTAGAAAAGAGGGTGGCCCCGCAGGGCCGGGTGTTTTG
>JAITVF010000008.1 GCA_031285945.1 Oscillospiraceae bacterium | reverse complement strand
CTACTATAAAGATTATTTATTTTGAAGCGTTTCCCCGCCTCCGGCGGGGAAACGCTTTTAAATAAATAATATTTTATAGTCACAAAAGCGATAGAATACTTCCTATTTTACATAACAATTGCATTTTGCGCCTATTCGTGATATTATAACTCGGTTGCAGTTATACGGCAAAGCGAGGAGCGCTAAATTTTGATACGCGAAGATCTGCGGAATATAGCCATTATTGCTCATGTAGACCACGGCAAAACCACCCTGGTGGACGCTATGCTCGCCCAGAGCGGCCTGTTTAGAGAAAACCAGGCGGTGGAGGACAGGGTGCTCGATTCAGGGGATCTTGAGAGGGAGCGGGGAATAACGATCCTCGCGAAGAACACCTCCGTTCACTACCGGGGCGTAAAGATAAATATTGTCGATACCCCCGGCCACGCCGACTTTGGCGGGGAGGTCGAGCGGGTGCTCAAGATGGTAAACGGCGTTCTGCTGGTGGTGGACGCCTTTGAGGGAACCATGCCGCAGACCCGCTTTGTGCTGGAAAAGGCGCTTGCGCTGGGTCACAGAGTTATAGTGGTGGTAAATAAGGTGGACCGGCCCGATGCCCGCAGCGGTGAGATCGAGGAAGAAGTTCTCGAGCTTCTAATGGATCTTGAGGCCACCGAGGATCAGCTTTACAGCCCTATAGTGTACTGCTCGGCAAAGCAGGGGCTGGCGTCGCGGTCCGTTGAGGATCACGGCACCGATCTCGCCCCCCTTTTTGACTGCGTCCTCTCCCATATTCCCGCGCCTGAGGGGGATATTGAGGGGCCGCTGCAAATGCTGGTAAGCTCTATAGATTACAACGAGTATGTGGGCCGGATCGCGGTGGGCCGCATAGAGCGGGGAGCTATTCGCCAGGGCCAGGAGCTCGCGGTCTGCGACGCCAACGACCAGTCGGTGAGCTATAAAGGCAAGGCGGTAAACCTCTACGCCATAGAGGGGCTTGGCCGCGCTCCTGTCGAAGAGGCCAAAATGGGCGATATCGTCTGCATTTCGGGGCTTGAGGGAATCCACATCGGCCAGACCGTCTGCGATGGGGCGTCGCCCGAGCCCCTGCCCTTCGTGAAGATAAGCGAACCCACCATGGAGATGACCTTTTCGGTGAACGATTCCCCCTTCGCCGGCAGAGAGGGCAAGTTTGTCACCTCGCGCCACCTGCGCGACCGGCTTATGCGGGAGCTCTTGAAGGACGTATCCCTGCGTGTGGAGGAGACCGACACCACCGAGAGCTTTAGGGTGGCCGGCAGGGGGGAGATGCACCTTGCCATTCTAATCGAGACCATGCGCCGCGAGGGGTACGAGTTCCAGGTCAGCACCCCACGCGTCCTCTATAAGGAGGAAAACGGAGTCCGGGTGGAGCCTATGGAGGAGGTCGTGGCTGATCTTCCCGAGGAGTACGCCGGCGCCGTCATCGAAAAGCTGGGGTCCAGGAAAGGGGAGCTTCGCAATATGTTCCCCACAGGCAGCCGGATGCGGCTGGAATTCCTTATCCCGGCAAGGGGGCTATTCGGCTACCGCAACGATTTTATGACCGATACCCGCGGCGAGGGGGTCCTGAATACCCTTTTTGCCGGCTACGCTCCCTATAAGGGGGAGATACCGGTGCGCCAGACGGGCTCCCTTATCGCCCACGAGACAGGAGAATCCGTCACCTATGGGCTTCACGGCGCGCAGGAACGTGGGGTGCTCTTCATTGACGCAGGGGTCGCCGTCTACGAGGGAATGATCGTTGGCGCTTCCCCCAGGATGGAGGATATCGTAGTCAACGTCTGCCGCAAAAAGCATGTGACAAATATCAGGGCAAGCGGCTCGGACGAAGCGCTGCGCCTAACCCCCCCAAGGCGCATGAGCCTTGAGGAAGCGCTGGAATTTATAACCGACGACGAGCTCATTGAGATAACCCCGACCAGAATCAGGCTGCGCAAGCGGATACTGGATAAAACGTTAAGAATGCGCGCCGGCGCCGGCGCCAAACGGTGACTCAGACTATTCCACATTTAAAATGCTTCTTTCTATTGCTTCCCCCGCCTCTGGCGGGGAAGCAATAGAGTAATATTATAAAAGCATTTTATTTGCGGATTAGTATTAAACGATTTTAGGGCTTGTTTGATAAATAACCCATGTTCGTCATTTTGCCAAATTTTGCAGCCTTTGAGTTGGTCAAATTTTAGGCAAAAGCACGAACTGGAACATTTATCAAACAAGCCCTGACTACTGTTATCCCTGCCTTCTGGCGAGCACTCTCGCGTCCCCGATTTTTTTGGTGACGCCGTGCCGGTCGAAGTATTCGAGAAGGGCCAGGGAAAATTTGCGGGAGGTTCCTGAGAGGTCGCGAAACTGCGCGAGGGTGATTTCGCCGTTGTCGCTTATAAAACCGGTCAGTCTGCGGACTGCGTCCTCCATCGTATCCTTGTGGAACCATATGCCGGGGGCGGCGGCGGTCAGCGCTCCCGAGGCGAGCAGCGCTTCCACCTGCTTTTTAAGGCTCTTCTCCCTGGGGAAGGCGGCGGTCAGCTCTTCCATGCCCGGCGGCGTGTAGCCCGCATCCTGAAAGCACTTTTCCACGCGGTTGACCGACTCGTTGCGGGCGGGCGCGAAACCGGGAAGGAACGCCCTGCCCTCCGCCACCCTCAGGGAGCCGCGCTCTTCAAGAAGGGTGAGAACCTGGTCCGCGGCTGAAGAGTCGCGGCCGGGCAAAAGCCGCCCGCGCAGTTCGTCCCTGCGCATTCCCGCCTGGAGGGGATTATCCTTGTGGTACTCCCCCAAAAGTTCCCGCATACGCTCTGTAACGGTATCGAGCCAGTCGGCGGAGACGGCCCGGCGCTCACCGGCCAAGGCTATCCGCCCATCGGCCGCAAGGGCGGATAGGTTTTCGAGGAAGGCTTCTTTGTAAAGGCCGAGGCGCCGGCTTATTCCCTCAAGCTCCGAGAGAGCGGGGGAGGCGTCGTGAATTGCCTGATGGAGCCGCTCGGCGTCGGAGCCCTTTTCCCTTACCCGGAGGGAGGCCACGGCCTTCTCGGTTCGGCGGCTCCGCTTGGGGGGATTGGCGTCGAGCACGGCGCCGCCGCCCACCGTTTCGACCGGCGAGTAAAAGCGGACGACAAAGCGGTCGTCCTTTTTGGCGGCAAGGGGCTCGGTAAAGCGGAGCTGGGCGTAGCACTCCTCGCCGGGGGCGAGGCGATCGCGGTCCAGGAGCACTACCTTGCACAGGAGCTCCCTCGCGCCGTGAAAAAAGTGCATCCGGCTCCCGTTTTCAACTGCCCGGGGGCTTTCCCTCAGGGCGCGTAGCCTGACGTCGAGCATCATGGTGTTTTCCATGGAACAGGGCTGCGCGAGAACGTCTCCCCGGGTGAGCTCCTCCCTTCTCACACCCGAAAGGTTGACTGCGACACGCTGGCCCGCGAAGGCTACGGGAACGTCCTCTCCGTGAACCTGGAGGTTTCGCACCCGCGTCCGTATGGAGGAAGGGTAGATCTCCACATCCCCCCCCACCGGCAGAGAGCCCTCGATCATGGTGCCGGTTATGACAGTGCCGAAGCCCTCCACCGAAAAGACCCGGTCTACCGGTATGCGAAAGGGGAGGGAATCGGATTTTTTGGCAAGAGCCTCAACTTTAACGCGTATGATTTCCTTAAGCTCGGGCAGGCCGTCCCCGGTGTGGGACGAAACCGCGGCTATAGGCGCCCCCTCCAGAAAGGTGCCCGCGGTCAGAGTGCGGATATCCTCTCTGACGAGCTCTATCCAGCCGGGCTCGGCGAGATCCTTCTTTGTTATGACTATGGCGCCGTCCTTTATGTTAAGAAGGCTTAAAATGCCCAGATGCTCCCTTGTCTGGGGCATGACGCCGTCGTCGGCGGCTACGACAAGCAGCGCGAGATCGATCCCGCCCGCTCCCGCCAGCATGTTCCCCACAAATTTTTCGTGCCCGGGAACGTCGATGATTCCGACCCTTTCGCCGGTTGGAAGGTTCATAAAGGCAAAGCCCAGGTCTATGGTGATGCCTCTCTTTTTTTCCTCCCGCAAACGGTCGGTCTCTATGCCGGTCAGCGCCCTGATGAGGGCGGTCTTGCCGTGGTCTACGTGGCCCGCTGTTCCTATGATAACGCCCTTCATTCCTTTTCTCCCCCGAGGATTTCCCGCAGCGACTCCGCTATAAGGGGAAAGTCCTTCTCCTCCGCCGTGCGAAGGTCCATAATAAAAGCGTCGTGAGAAATTCTTCCCACAATCGGTATATCAAGGCCGCGAAGCCGTTCCTCGAGCCTGCCGGCGGTCAGGGCGCGGGGAGAGACGGCCACCCCCGCCGAGGGAAGGGTACGTCCGGGCGCGCTGCCACCCCCCACCTGGCTTTCGGTATCGACTGCCGAGAGCTGACCGCCTAAATCCTTGCAAAGCAAGATGAGCCTGAGCGCTTTTTCCCGCAGCGCCTCCCGCGTTTCGGTGAGCATCCTCAGGGTGGGTATCTCCCCGAGCGCCCGTTCGGGGTCGCGGTAGAGGCGTAGAGTCGCCTCAAGGGCGGCCAGCGTAAGCTTGTCGATCCTCACCGCTCTCGCCAGGGGGTGGCGCTTCATCTCTGCTATAAGCTTCTCTTTGCCGAGGATTATCCCGGCCTGCGGGCCGCCCAGCAGCTTATCGCCCGAAAAGGTGAGTATGTCTACCCCCTGAGCCACGCAGTCGGATACGCAAGGCTCCCCTAAAATCCCGTAGGGCTCAAGGCGAAGGAGAGAGCCGCTGCCGAGGTCGTATATAACCGGCAGGCCCGTTTCTTTTCCCAGGCCCACAAGCTCGGGGAGGGAAACCTCCCCGGTAAAGCCCACGATCCTGTAGTTGCTGGTGTGAGCCTTTAAAAGGGCGCCGGTGCGCCCGGGGCTTATGTGCCTGCGGTAGTCGGAGGGGCGGGTGCGGTTGGTCGCGCCGACCTCGCGCAAAAGGCAGCCGGACTGTTCCATAACCTCGGGTATGCGAAAGGCTCCGCCAACCTCCACAAGCTCCCCGCGGGATACTATGACCTCGCGGCCTTCGCATATCGAGCGCAGAACAAGGGTCACCGCGGCCGCGTTGTTGTTAACCACAAGAGCGTCCTCCGCCCCCGTAAGCTCTTTTAAAAGCGAGGCTACGTGGCTCTGGCGGCTCCCCCGCTCGCCGAGGGCGGCGTCGTACTCCAGGGTAGAGTAGCCGGCCGCCAATGCTTTCTTAGCTTAGGATATATAGCATCAAAGGTATGATAATAAGTTACGGGTGTAGAAGGTGGCTGTAATAATTGAAGAT
>JAITVF010000026.1 GCA_031285945.1 Oscillospiraceae bacterium | reverse complement strand
GACCGGGCATTTTCTTTATGAAGACGTCCGGCCTCTTTATTGTGTAAAATCGCGCGGGTTTTGCGAATTTAGCGCGAAACGGCGCACAGACGCGCTGTTAAAATAAAGCCGCGAAGGTGAGGCGGATGAACGCTTTTAGCCGGGCCGGCATAAAAATGAGTGTGCGGACTATGCCTGCGTCCGGTATAATCGCACCTATATATAGTAAAGGAGATCAACGGTTATGAGTTGCTCAAGCCCTAATTGTTCCTGCTCAGGCGTATGCGGCGCGCAGTGCCGCCACTGTAACTGCTGCCCGCCGATATGCGTCGTAAACCCGGTGCCGCCCGTATTTAACCCGGCGCAGGCGGCCGGATACAGGCAGGGACATCTTGTATCATATAACGGAAAAATCTATATCGTTACAAAAAACAACCCCTCCGGTGTACCGGGAAGCTCTCTCGATTATGTTCTGGTCGCAAGTCCCTCCGGAACGATTGCAGCGTCTCCCTTTACCTCGTCCGGCGCCCAGGGATATTTAGCGGGACAATTTGTATCATATAACGGAAAAATCTATATCGTCACAAAAGACAGCCCTTCCGGGGTTCCGGGAAGCTCCCCCGACTATGCTCTGCTGGCGGGATCCTCCGGGCCGGTAGCGGTATCCCCGTTTGACCAGACGAGCGCTACGGGATATCTGGCGGGACAGTTTGTATCGTATAACGGAAAAATCTACGCCGTTACAAAAGACAATCCCTCAGGAACGCCGGGCAGCTCCCCCGACTATGCTCTGCTGGCGGGGCCCTCGGGAACGATTGCGGCGTTGCCCTACGACCTGTCCGCCGCGCCGGGATATGTTGCCGGGCAGTTTGTGTTATACAACGGAAAAATCTACGCCGTCGCAAAAGACAATCCTTCAGGAACGCCGGGCAGCTCCGCAGACTATATCCTGCTTGCGGGTCCCTCGGGGCCGGTTGCGGTATCGCAATATAACCCGGCAAGCGCTCCGGGCTATGTGGCGGGGCAGCTGGTGAGCTATAACGGAACTCTTTACACCGTAGCGGCCGACAGCCCTACAGGAACCCCGGGCAGCTCGCCGGATTATACCCCTGTTTCCGGCGGTCAGGGCGGCACCGGCCCAACCGGACCTGCCGGAGCCGCAGGGGCAACAGGCGCAACCGGAGCCACCGGCCCTGCCGGCTCAGGCGGCGGCGCTTCGGGCGCAACGGGAGCAACTGGCGCTTCGGGCATAACGGGAGCAACCGGCGCTTCGGGCGCAACGGGAGCAACCGGCGCTTCGGGCGTGACGGGAGCAACCGGCGCTTCGGGCATGGCGGGAGCAACCGGCGCTTCGGGCGCAACCGGCATAACCGGCGCATCGGGAGTAACCGGAGTAACCGGCGCCACGGGCACCACCGGCGAAACCGGCGCAACCGGCGTAACCGGCGCAACCGGGGTAACCGGGGCTACCGGCGTGGGCGCCACCACTACCGCTCTGAGCGCGCAAAACACCTTAGGCTCACCCATTGTGCTTCTTTCGGGCGGAACGCCTGTGCCGCTGAACAACGTGTCATATAACGGCGGCTTTACCCCGAGCGGGGGGAACACCGTTTTTACCGTCCCGGAGTCGGGAAATTACCTCATCAGCTACGACGTTAATACAACGGCCGGAGTGCTGATGTCCAGCGCCGTTCGGAGAAACGGAGCGCCTATTACCGGCCTTACCGATGCGCCTCTTCTTTCTACCGATTCCTACAGCGGCACCGCCATTGTGCCTCTCGCGGCCGGAGATCAGCTGGATCTTGCGCTTACGGGCCTGTTATCGACCGCCCTGCAAGCGGGTACCGGCGCTACCCTTAACGTAGTCAAAGTCTCGTAAAAAGCGCGCCACAATTGCCCGCAAATTGCTTCTCCCCCGCCTATGGCGGGGGAGAAGCGGCGTTATAAGGCTATTTTTCGCTCGCGGGGTTATTCTTCCTCGCTCATCTTTTTGGCGTCTTCCTTTACGGCTTCCTCCAAATTGGCGGGGAGCTGCTCGTAGCGCTCAAAGTCAAAGGTAAAGGAGCCGCGGCCCTGAGTGGCGCTGCGCAGGTATGTTGTAAAGTCGTGCATCTCGCTCATGGGGGCTTCTCCCTCGACCTCCTGGAGGCCGGCGCCCACGGGGTTCATTCCGAGCACGCGGCCACGGCGCTTGTTGAGCTCGCCCATGATATCGCCGGTATTGGAGTCGGGCACGGTTACCTTGAGGTGGCCGATGGGCTCGAGAAGAACCGGACCCGCCTGAGCCACGCCGGCCTTGTAGGCGAGGGAGGCGGCCGTTTTAAAGGCCATTTCGGAGGAGTCGACAGGGTGGTAGGAGCCATCGACCAAAATTGCCCGCAGACCCACGACCGGGTAGCCCGCTATCACGCCTCGGGAAACCGCTTCCTGGAGGCCCTTTTCTACGGCGGGGAAGAAGTTCTTGGGCACCGAGCCGCCGAATACGTTGGTCTCAAATACGAGCTGGTCGCCGCCGTGGGGCTCAAACTCAATCCACACGTGACCAAACTGGCCGTGGCCGCCGGTCTGCTTCTTGTGCTTGCCCTCTACCTTAACCTTTTTGCGGATAGTTTCGCGGTAGGGTACGCGGGGATTTATAAGCTCGATCTCCACGCCGAATTTGGCCTTGAGCTTGGAGACCACTATATCAAGATGCTGCTCGCCCAGCCCCGAGAGGACCTGCTGGCGGGTTTCGGCGTTGAGCTCGAAGCCGATAGAAGGATCCTCTTCCATCAGGCGCTGAATGCCGGCGGAAACCTTGCCCTCGTCCCCCTTGTTTTTAGCCCTGATTGCCATGGAAAGGGTAGCGTGGGGGAAGGCTATCTTATCGAAAATGAGCGGCCTTTTAGGGTCGCAGAGGCTGTCGCCGGTAACGGTTTCGCCAAGCTTTGTAATGGCGCCGATATCGCCTGCGGTGAGCGCCTGGGTTTCCTCTTGCTTTTTGCCCTTTACATGTATGATCTTGCCTAGCCGCTCGGGCTGGCCGGTGCGGGTGTTCACGGGGGTTATATCTCCCGAAAGCTTTCCCGATACCACCTTTACGTAGCTGAGCTTGCCCACAAAGGGATCGGCGACCGTCTTAAAGACATAGGCGGCCAGAGGCTCGCTTTCGGAGCAGGGCACTAAGGACTCGCCTCCGTCTTCTTTTTTAGCGGTTTCGCCGGCCGAGTCCTCGGCGGAGGGGAGATGGTGAACTATAGAATCGAGGAGCATGTTAATCCCCTCAAGAGTATAGCCGGAGCCGCATAGAACAGGCGTAAACGTTCCCGATCTTACACCCTTGCGGATACCTGCGATGAGCTCCTCGCGGGTAAAGGTTTCGCCGGAGAAAAACTTTTCGAAGAGGGTCTCGTCGCTCTCGGCCACGGCCTCGGAAATAGCGTCCCGCCAATCGGAAAGCTCGGGCATATCGGGCATAGCCATCTCGGCGGCCTCGCCCTTTTGGTTATAGGTATAGGCCTTGTTGTCCACAAGGTTTACGTAGCACTGAACCTTGCCGTCCTTAACGCAGGGCACGGTAAGGGGGCAGACTGAGCTGCCGAAGGCTTCCCTTAGGTCGCCGAGCACTTTATAGTAATCGGCGTTTTCCTCATCCATCTTGCCGATAAAGAACATCCTGGCCCTTTTCATATCCCCTGCCATCTGCCAGGCCTTCCAGGTGCCGACCTCCACCCCTGATTTTGCCGAAAGGGCTATAAGAACGCTTTCGGCGGCCCTGAGCCCCTCGCACATGCCGCCCGCGTAGTCAAAGAGCCCGGGGGTGTCTATAAGGTTGATCTTTGTGTTGTCCCATACAAAGGGATACACGGACGAGGAGACCGAAGCCTGACGCCTTACCTCTTCAGGATCAAAATCGAAGGTTGTGTTGCCGTCGGCTATTTTGCCCAGCCGGTCGATCTCTCCGGCCCTGAACAAAAGCGCCTCGCCCAAAGAGGTCTTGCCGCTTCCACCGTGACCCGCGAGGGCAATGTTTCTGATTTTTCCGGCCAGGAATTGCTTCATAAAACTGCTCCTTTCAGTGCCGCCCGATAAAAAGAAAAATACGGGCGCTTTTAGTAATATTCTCAATTATATCAATTCTTAGGCTAAGATACAAGCTTATTTTGTGTAAACCAGTAAAACATCCGGGGGAAAACGGGCAATATAAAATTAACCCTTGACATTGACGTTGCGTCATGGTGTATATTGCCGTTAAGGGAGGCGATAAGGTGGAATATACTGTAGGGGAGCTTTCGCGAATTGCAAGGGTGAGCACCCGCACGCTGAGGTATTACGACCGGGAGGGCCTGCTCAGCCCCGCCCGGACTTCCGACTCGGGATACCGCGTCTACGGGCCCGCGCAGGTCGACAGGCTACAGCAGATTCTTTTTTACCGGGAGCTTGAATTCTCCCTCAAAGAAATCGCCGGCCTTCTGGCCCAAAAGGATTATGAGCCGCTCGGCGCGCTGCGCAGGCACCGGGAGGGGCTCATGGCAAAAAAAGAACGGATCGACATGCTTATTAAAACGGTGGATAAAACCATCGCTGCAAAAGAAAGGGGAATATTCATGAACGACAATGAAAAATTCAAGGGCTTTATAGAAGAAACCATAGCCCTCAACGAAGAGAAATACGGCGCGGAGGTAAGACGCAAATACGGCAACGAGGCGGCGGACGCCTCAAACGAAAGGCTTAGGAGCGCACACCCCGGGGATTATAAGCGCGCCGAGGAAACAGGGGAGCGGATACTGTCTCTTCTCGATACGGCCTTTGAAAAGAACGACGCCGCCTGCGCCGAGGCCGGTGAGATGGCGGCCCTTCACAAAGAATGGCTGACCTTTTTTCTGCCCGAGTACAGCAAAGAGACTCACGAGAGCCTTTGCGACATGTATGTTGCGGACGAACGCTTCGCCGAATACTACAACCGCGGAACGCTTGGCCGGGCGGAGTTTTTTCGCGACGCGGTAAAGGGCTGGCTTAAGGCGCAGAGCAGATAAAAGCGAGGCTTTTTCAGCGCAATATAGCAGTCAGCCCTAAGCGACTGCATAATATTACTCTATTGCTT
>JAITVF010000025.1 GCA_031285945.1 Oscillospiraceae bacterium | reverse complement strand
CGGACAAGTATCTACTCACAGTATATGCGCCGAGGGCAGGCTATATGATTCATCTTTACACTGGTAACGGCAAGGGAAAAACCACCGCGGCGGCAGGGCTTTGCGTACGCGCTCTGGGCCGGGGAAAGCGCGTTCTCTTCGCGCAGTTCCTCAAGGGAAGGGGCTCGGGGGAGCTGGGCTCGCTGCGGCGGCTGGGGGCCACGGTTATGCTGGCCAAAACGGGTGAGAAGTTCCTGTTTCAGATGAACGGGGAAGAAAGGGCGGCAACGCAAAAGGAGCACCTTGCCGCCTTTGGCGAGGTGCGGGACAAGGCGCTTTGCGGCCGGTACGATCTCGCTGTCCTGGACGAGGTCGTGGACGCGGCGGTTCTCGGGCTTATTCCCCTGGAGGGGCTGCTTTGCCTTGCTAAAGATTGCCCGCCCGGTATGGAGCTTGTTCTCACGGGGCATAATCCCCCCGAAGAGCTTGCGGCCATTTGCGATTATCACACTGATTTTGTCTGCAAAAGCCACCCTTATTCCCGCGGGGTCACGGCCCGTGAGGGTATAGAGTATTAATACAAGTCGTATAAAAATTGCGTATTTCTACAAAGCCTTACATCGCCGGGGAGAATCGACATCATGTCATTTTTTAGAATGGTGAAAAAAAACGCCCGCGAATCCCTCAGGGGGCATTGGGGCGCGGCGGCCGGAATCTTTGCGCTATGCGCGGGAATTTTTGGCGCGCTCGCGGCCCTCGACGCCTTCTTTGTCTGGCTCGCCTCCGGCGACGTTTCGCTCGGGGGTGAGCCCGGCTATTTTTTGCGGCTTGTTTTTTACTCTGAGAACAGATACGGCGTAATGATAACGGCGGGCTTCACCCTTATTTCTCTATTGCTCTCTCCTTTATATCTTGGGGCGCAGCGGTATTTTTATAACGCCGCCGCCGAAATTCCGCCCCGCTTCTTTGACCTGTTTTACTTCTTTACCGGCCCTAAAAAATATATGAGGGCGCTGTGGCTTTCGATACAGGTGAATCTGCGCGCTTCGCTATGGGGGATTCTGTTCTTTGCGTTTCCCGGCGGGATCATGCTTGTTTCGGTGCGGTTTCTCATCCTTGAGGAATTGAGCCGCGAGAGTCGCGCCGCCGCCAGCGTCGGGGTTGTTTTGGCCTGCGGCCTGTTTTTGCTGGCGGGAATACTCTTTGGAATATTCGTGCAGAAGTATACCCTCACGGCCTTTCTTATTTGCAGCGAAGACAAAAGCGCCGGACAGATCATAAAGGAATCGGTTCGCGCCTCAAAAGGGCATAGGGGAATGCTCTTTCTCTTTTCACTTTCCTATATAGGCTGGTATATACTCGCGCCCTTTACATTTTTTACTTTGCTTATATTCTATGTCCTGCCCTCGCGCTCGGCGGGCGGTATGATTATGAGCCGGTACCTCTGCGAGCGCCGCGAGCGGATGAACCGCAGGCCCGAGCCTGTAGCCTCGGCGGAATATACCGCCAAAGGCCGTGAGCCGGAAGCCCCGGAAGATAATGCCCTTTATACAGGGGATTGATGCTACTCCGCAAATAGAATGCTTTTTATAATATCATTCTAATGTTTCCCCCGCCTTTGGCGGGGGAAACATTAGAATGAAGTATTTTAAATGCGAAATATCACTTCGCGCATGGCGCGTTATGTTTGCCTGCTGATAAACGCACGCCGCGCGGGGTATACTGTCAGTAAAAAAACGGAGAATAATTATGGCTAAGGCAGGTATGCGAAGACCCGACCCTAAGGAGCCGCACGGCACCGAGTCCAACAAAAAGCAGCGTTTTAAAAAGAACGATACGCCTCCCGTTCCCGAGATACAGGGAAAGGCAAAGTCAGGCAAGGAAAAAGCCGGCGCAAACGGTTAAAATTGCTATAGAGGCGATGGCCATCCGGCCGTTAGAGCAATACGCGGCATCGGAATTCCGGCTATTTATTAAACCGGTTCCTGCTCCCGGTGCGGGGCCTGTCGGCAAGAGCTTTGAAAAGCTCTGCGTTGCGGGCTCTTCGCCGGGAGGTCTCATCCCGGTCTATAAGCAGGCCGTCTTTGGTATCCCGCAAAACGTCGCCCTCACTAACGCCTGGGGGGAGCAGGCCCAGGGGAATTTCGCGCGTTTTTCCGCTATAGCCCTCGCATAGGGCTATAGTTTCCACAATGCGATCTACAATCAGTATATTATCTATGCTATTATCCGGCATTTTCAGTCTCGATTCTGATATTTTCGCCGTCCGATACAAGCAGCACAGTTCCGTCAAGGTCGGTGCGGCGGATGAGCAGGTCCATCGACTCGAGCCTTTCCATCACCTCGCGGTGGGGGTGACCGTAGGAATTGTCCGCCCCGCAGGAGATAAGAGCCACCCGGGGGGATACCGCTCTCAGGAATTCCTCTGAGCTGGAGGTATCGGATCCGTGGTGGGCTACCACCAGGACGTCGGACCTAAGAGCCTCGCCCGCCTCAAGGATATCCGACTCAGCCTTCCTTTCAATATCGGAGGTAATAAGAAATGAGGTGTCTCCGTAGACCGCCCGGCAGACAATGCTTATGTTGTTGAGGTCGTCGTACTCCCCTGCGGGAGCGAGAACGGCGAGATAAGCACCTTCCCCAAGCTCGTAGCGGTCGCCGGGGGCGGCCGTGACAAAGGGGATGTCACGCTCTAGAATGGCGGTCAAAAGGTCGGTATAGGTATCTGTTGTGGGGGTTATATCCCCGGGGATTGGCGGCAGCGTTACCTCCTCGACCGCCAGCGAGGCGATTATATCGTCAAGTCCGCCTATGTGGTCGGAGTGGGGGTGGGTGCCTATAAGAAGATCTACGGAGGAAACGCCCTGATCTCTTAGGTAGCGAAGCACCTCGTCGCCCTGGTTGTTTTCGCCGCCGTCGATGAGTACGGTCTTTTCCGGCCCGATTATAAGTATGCTCTGGGCCTGGCCCACATCGATGAGGTGAAACTCAAGGATTGCGCCCTCCTCGCCCGATACGGTCCCCACGGTATGCTCCAAAGAGGTGTCTCCGCCGGCCTCGCGGGAGATATCCTCCACCTCGCCGAATACGTCGGTGAAAGAAGGCGCGCCGATATCGGGCAGGCCGAAGTCGTAGCCCTCGAGCTCCTCCATAGAGGAGAGGATGCAAAAGCCCGCGACCAGCGCCGCAAGCAGAAATACTACGCCAAAAACACGGCTACGCCTTTTTCTACCGCCCGCCATCTTTTTTACCCTTCCCCTTCTTTTTATTCCCTCGGGGCGGATACTTAGCCGCCTCAGGCGTTCCGGCGGCCAGGATACCCCGCCCCCCGGCGCGTGGCGCGGGCTTACGCTTGCCGGCGGGCGTTTTTAGCGTACACTCTTCTTTATTGCCCGCCGGGATGAGGCATTCCGGCCCCGGGCCAATCAGATCGGTTCTGCCCGCCTTTTTTAGCGCCTTTATGACCAGCGCCCTGTTTTCCGGCTTAAAGTATTGCAAGAGCGCCCGCTGCATGGCCTTTTCCTCCGGCTCCCGCGGGACGTATACGGGCTCCATGGTAAAGGGGTTCAGGCCAGTGTAAAACATACAGGTAGAGGCCGTTCCGGGTGTGGGGTAAAAATCCTGAACCTGTTCGGGGCGGATTCGCCTCTTCTTTAAAAACAAGGCGAGGGCTACCGCGTCCTTAAGAGCGGAGCCGGGGTGGGAGGACATAAGGTAGGGAACAAGATATTGCTCTTTTTTCGCGGCTTTGGTGAGCCGGTTAAAATTATCGGCAAAGCGGTAAAAGGATTCTATGCGAGGCTTGCCCATCAAATCGAGAACAGGGCCGGAGCAGTGCTCCGGGGCGATTTTAAGCTGCCCGCTTACGTGATGCTCCACGAGCTCACGCAAAAAAGTACCGTCGTGATCCTGGTTTATGTAGTCGTAGCGAAGCCCCGAGCGTACAAATACTTTTTTGACTCCGGGCAGAGCGCGAAGGGCCCGCAGAATATCCAGATATTCCGAGTGGTCAACGGTAAGATTGGGGCAGGGCTCCCTCCCGAGGCAGCGGCGGTCACGGCAAAAGCCCTTTGTCAGCTGCTTTTCGCAGGAGGGGTGGCGAAAATTGGCGGTAGCTCCGCCAACGTCGTGGATATAGCCCTTAAAGCGGGGCGAGGCTGTAATCCTTTTGGCCTCCCGCAAAATAGACGCCTTGCTTCTCGCGGTGAGGCAGCGCCCCTGGTGGAGGGTGATGGAGCAGAAGTTGCAGCCGCCGAAGCAGCCGCGATTGTGCATGATGGAAAACTCGACCTCCAGTATCGATTTTACGCCGCCCAGAGCCTCATAAGATGGGTGATACATACGCTCGAAGGGCAGGTCGAATATCTCGTCGAGCTCCTGGGTGTTAAGGGGCGGGGCAGGCGGATTCTGAACAAGATACCTTTCGCCATGCTGCTGGATTACCGGCTTTCCGGTAACGGGATCCTGCTCGTCTAGCTGCATCTTAAAGGCTCTGGCGTAGGCCTCCTTATTCTCGCTTACTCTGCGGAGCGAGGCGCAGGTCACGGCGTTTTTGGGGAGCCCCGCGCCGTTAGACATAACGCAGGTACCCCTTATGTCTACCAGGGAGGAGACCGGCTCGCCGTCCGCCAGGCGGCGCGCGATCTCACGGGTCTGGCGCTCCCCCATACCGTAGGAAAGTATGTCGGCGCCGCTGTCGGGCAGTATAGACGGCCGGACGGTATCGCCGTGATAATCGTAGTGGGCAAATCGCCTAAAGCTTGCCTCGATCCCGCCTATTATTACAGGGATATCGGGATAGACCGCCCGGATTCCGCGGCAGTAGGTTATAAGGGCGCGGTCGGGGCGGCGGCCCGCTTTGTTTCCGGCGGTGTAGGAATCGTCGGAGCGGCGCTTTTTGGCGGCGGTGTAGTTGCTGACCATTGAATCTATATTGCCGCCGTTTACAAAAAAACCCAGCCGTGGCCGTCCGAAGCGGGCGTAATCCGCCGGGGACTGCGGCTGGGCGAGTATGCAGACCCGAAAGCCCGCCGATTCGAGCAGCCGGGAGATTATGGCTACGCCAAAGGAGGGGTGATCCACATAGGAATCGCCGGTAACGCAGATAAAATCCGCGTCTTCCCACCCTTTTGCCGCCATTTCCCCCGCGCTAAGAGGTAAAAAGCTCATGTAAACATCATTCCTCACAGGTCGACATAATCGAACTCGTCCGGCCTTGCCTTGACGGGATGCTTTGAGAATATTTTGGGGTCGAGGGGCTGGGGCGGCTGGTCGGCCCGGGTTTCCGCCTGCTTGCCGAGAATGGCGCTTTCGGCGCCCAGGAGCTTCATTTCCATATACCGCTCGCGTGAGACGAGCACCTGGCGGGGCTTTGAGCCCTCAAAGGGGCCGACCACGCCCTTTTGCTCAAGCTGGTCTATAATGCGGGCAGCCCGCGCGTAGCCCAGCTTGAGGCGGCGCTGGAGCTGGGAGGTGGAGGCCTGCCCCGCCTCCACCACGCATTCGATAGCCTGGGGCAGCATATCGTCCTCGTCGTTCTCCTCGGCGGGGTCGGGATCCTTAGAGCCCTTAGCGCCCTTTGTGGTGGCGGCGTGGCGGTCTATATCCTCCATTATGGCTTCGTCGTAGGTGGGGGCGTCGTGCTCCTTTATAAAGCCCACCACCTCCTCAACCTCGTTCTCGGTAACAAAGCAGCCCTGCACCCGCAGGGGCTTGCTCATCCCTACCGGGTAAAAGAGCATATCGCCGCGCCCCAAAAGCTTTTCGGCGCCGCCCATGTCAAGTATGGTGCGGCTGTCTACCATCGACGATACCGCGAAGGCGACCCGGCTGGGAATATTGGCCTTTATTGTTCCGGTTATGATATCGACCGAGGGGCGCTGGGTGGCGATAACAAGATGCATCCCCGCTGCCCTGGCCATTTGTGCCAGGCGGCAGATAGCGTCCTCCACCTCGCCGGGAGCGACCATCATAAGGTCGGCCAGCTCGTCTATGATTATTACGATCTTGGGCATGGGCTCCATATCCTCAGAGTCTTCGCAGAGCTGATTAAAGCCCGAAAGGTTCTTTACGCCGTGGGCCGCGAATACTTTATAGCGGTTCATCATTTCGCCCACAGCCCAGCCCAGGGCCCCCGCCGCCTTTTTGGGATCGGTCACGACCGGAACCAAAAGATGCGGGATGCCGTTGTAAACGCCCAGCTCGACTACCTTGGGGTCGACCATGAGCAGCTTGACCTCTTCTGGGGTGTACTT
>JAITVF010000083.1 GCA_031285945.1 Oscillospiraceae bacterium | reverse complement strand
CGGAAGAGTACCGGACGCCGGTTCCATGCATCCTGCCGTCCGAGAAATCACCCTCGTACAAAAGGTTGCCTCCCTGATCGTAAAGCCGGCCGGGGCCTTCGTAGCTGCCCGAGGCAAAGCTCCCGCTGTAAACGAGCACGCCGTTTGCGTTATAAAGCTTTCCGGCGCCGTGGTAAAGATTGTCGGCAAAGGCCCCCTCGTAGATAACCGCGCCATCAGGGCCGTAAAGAGTACCTTCTCCGTTGTAGCTGTTTTCGGCAAAGCCGCCCTCATACAAAAGGCTTCCGTCACGCGCGTAGAGTATTCCGTTTCCCTCGCAAACGCCCGAAACGATCTCGCCGGTGTAAACGACTGCGCCATCGTATGAGATTATGTTCGCGGTTCCGGTAAAATCCTTTACGCCTATATCGTCGTAGCGAAAGCTTACGTTGGTCCTGATTCCCGTAAGGGCCGCCGGCGGGGCTTCCACGGCCTCGGCGAACATTGTGAAATATATGACCACCCCGGCGCACAGAACCAGTACAATCAGCGCGAAGAGCTGCTTAAAGACAAAGAATGAGCCAACCCTGACATAATCCGATTTTTCGGAGGGGCGCAGCCGGAGCATCTTGCGAACAGCCGCGTTAAGGGGCCGAATCACCCTGGCCGCTATTACGTTTACGTTAAACATGCGCTGTATCTGAACGATCAGCATCCTGAAGGGAGAGGTCAGCGATACGATCAGGCGCTTGAACATAGCGGTAAGCAAGCTAAACACCGCGAAGCCTCCTTTCACTGAGCGAGAAAGCCGTTAACGCGGCTTTTAAAGCTTTTTCTCGCATCGGAATATATAGTGCCTTGCCACATTGTCGTACTGGTTCTCGCGCAGAACTATGGCGAACATATTTTTGGCGTCGTAAAAGCGGTTTTGCCGGTAGAGCTCCATCGCCTTGTTAAAGGCGCCCAGCGTTTCGTTAAGGGTGCGTATCGCGCCGGGTGAGCTGGAATCGTAAAAGTCGTAGAGCCCGGTGCTGGTCTCGCCATCCGCGGTAACTGTTCCGATAAAGCGGTGGAAATAGCTCCCCGAGTCCAGAGTGTTATACGCGTTTTGGGTGACGATGAGGCGGCTGGATAATCTGCGGAACTCGTCGCTTATTTCCAGCATTTCGTCCAGTCCCGGGGAAATCATTGCGGGAACGTACCTTTCGCCGTCGCCGCACACTCCGAAGCCCACCTGTGTGTAATGGAGAAAAAACGAAACGTCTAAGCGTTGCTGAAGCGGACTTTTCGCGTTGTATCCGTCTATGCGGGCTATAGCCTCCATCGCCGCCCGTGTGGCGGCGTCGCCGTCGGGGCAGATAAGCCGCAAATCTCTGAGCCCCGCGCTGTCCGAAAGAAGGGTGGCTCCGTTTTCCCCCGCCGCCTGGTGCACTATGGCGAAAAAGCGGTTGAGCCGTTCGCTGGCGCTTTCAAAGTCGGTGTAGCACTGCCGCGGGTACAGGTTCGCCACCAGGACATAGTATTTGCCCTCCACCGCGTTGCCCAGGCAGACGTCGGCCAGATTATCTTTATTGAGCAGCTTGAATATCTGGCGCGGCACAAATCGGTAATAGGTCTCCCCCATCGCCTTTAGATTGTATATCTGCGTGTCGATGTCTCTGGCCATCTTATTGAACACGCGGGCTATATCGGCCAGCTCGTCGTTTGTATGGCTTTCTATGCCGAGCCGCACCGTGCGGTTTCCCCTTGCGAACTGCTCAAGACCCTCGATAATTCCGCGCAGCGGGCTTAAAATACGGAAAAACGAGGTGAGCAGAAGGGCGCAGGCCGAAAGGATGCACAGCGCCGATATTAACAGGTAGCTGCGCAGGTAGCCGCCGGTCTGGCGGTTTATTTCTTCGAAGAAGATGCCGGTTTCAAGCAGGAATACCGTGTTGCCCGAAGAGCTGCCCACAGGCGTAATGCTGACCATACGCTCCCCCAGCCTGTCGGCGATTACGCCCGTTTGCTGCTTTCCGGTCAGCGCGGCCGCGCGGTAAAGCTCCCAGGCGCCGGCGCTGTGGCGAATCCCGAAGGGATAAAGGCATGGCAGCGCGCCGTCTACGCCGGTGTAAAGCTTTCCGTCCACAAAGTAGGCGCTGGAGGTATAAACATCGCGGGTTTCCATCTGGGCGCGCAAATACTCATATTCAACCGAGCCGTAGAGCCCGGGAGCCGTAATGGAATCAAAGGTCTCGCTGCCGAAGAGCGCCCGCAAAAGGTTGCCCTGATCCGAGGCTTTGGTCTCGTAGGTGCCCTGAAGAGAGCTTCGATATGTAAAGTAGGAGTAGGTTCCAAAGAGCGTAAGGGCCAGCAGCAAAAGAGGAGCGCTAACCGCCGTAAGCTTTACCAGGAGCATCCTGCTGCCTACTACTACGCGGTAAAGGCTCAGCAACAGCACGGCAACCGCCAATAATGCCGCAAAGGTCAGTATTCCCTGCCAGATAACCCCAAAGAAGGTAGCGGCAAATCCTTTGCCCACCCTGGTTATAAGCGAATACTCCCCCTCGCTGCAAACGATAAGCTCATCTGCTCCGGTGGAAGGATTCTGCACGGGAGCCACCCAGGACGCCTCGTTTTCAGGGCAAAAGGAGATATCTAAGATATCCCTGGCCAGATAAGGCAGCGTTCCCAAGGGCTGATCGCCTTCTAGCAGGAAGGAATATCCGCCGTCGCTCAGCGACAGGCGCAGGATGTTCCCCGTCTTTTGTTCCCCCGCTATCACCTGCCCGGGGGCGGATTCGCGAAGAAAGGAAATATAGGAGGAGCGCTCGGCCTCTTCCGAGGGATAAACCGGCGACGGCTGAGGCGAATCTTCGGCGGCGCGAAACAGCCTGCCGGTCATGGAAAGAACCGCGACGTCTGTTCCCGCCGGAACCGCCTTGTAAACCTTTTCCGAGTAATTGCCGTGATAGTCCCGCCGGCTTTTAATGGTCGCGTCACCCGAGCGAAGGTCCTCTATATCGTAGGTCTCGCGCGTTATGAGTCCCCCGTCGGCGCTTATCCCGGTAAGGATCACAGACGTTGAAGCTTGAACGTGCAAATACCGAACCGCTTCAGTTTCCCCCTCGGCGCCCTCGTTGCCTGGGTCATCCCGCCCCCCCAGCCGTATCGTTTTTACCCGGCCAAAGGGGAGAAGCCTCGGGGTGTAAACAACGAGCTCCTGCCTTTCGACCTCCCGCCCGCTTTCTGCGTCTGTGAAATGCTTTAGAAGATACACGCTTCCTTCGGCGTCGGCCGTCATATATACCGCCTGCGCTATGTCCCCTCCGCTTTTTAAGGGGGTTGAGAAGGATTTTTCCCTCACGCCCTTTTCATCGACCAGCATCACGGCGATATCGTCCTTTTGTGGTATCGCAACCCACGTACCGCCTTGTGCCGCCGAGACCGCCGCCAGGCCCTCTATAACGGGCGGCGCGGTCGCCTTCGCCCTGTAGGCCGAAACAGACAGTGCCACGGCAAACAGCAGTACAATTGCCCACAAGCTGCGTTTGCTAATAGCCGTACCCGTTCACCTCACCCTAAAAATCATATATTCTCTTCTCCCAGGTATACCTCCCCGATCTGTTCCATGCCCACGTAGACTGTGTTTTCCTCCATCCTTCTGCCCGCGGCCAAACGTATGGCCAGCTGGTAGCCCAAATACCCCAGCGTAACCAGCACAATGACTGTCAGAAACAGGTTGGCGGGGTTTTTAGTGAGGAATATCTTTATCCGGCCAAAAAAACCTGCCAGCCGCATTACGCCGAACCGCTGCTCGGTGAGCTTATCGGGCAGCTCCCGCACAAAAGCTATAATCTGGCTGATTGAGCGAAACGCCCGGTTCTGAAGCTTTTTATACATCAGCCGCAGCTCATGGGGGTATGAGTCTATCTGACCGTCGTATTTTACCTCATACTCTCTGGCGAGAATTTTCAGCGCAAAGGCCGCGGCGTCGCGGTAAAAGCCGAGTTCTCCGCCCGAGGGAACAAACTCCCCGAAGTCCAGGAAATAGTTGAGGGTAACCTCACCGTCCGGCGCCAGGTTGACGTTTCGGGCGTTTAACAGAAGCTTTCCGATATCTCCCGAAACCTCCGTCTCCGCCAGCGCCGTGAGAAGGTTCAATGCAACCCGCCTTCGCTTTTCGTATGTCCCGGCGTAGATATCTTCCTTCCCCGGCAGGCTGCTCTCGGGCTGATATGTAAAAACGAGATGCAGAGCGTCCTTAAAGGTAAACGAGCCTATAAAGTCGCGGTTTTGCTCAAAGGCGCCGCTTACCGCCAGTCTCCCGGCGATCTCCCTGGCGGCCATGTTTGAAAATATGGCCACCATCGTGTAGAATGTGCCGGTATCCCGCGATCTGTCAACGGCTACGCTTATTTCGCACGCGCTGTTTCGCAGCACCGTTCTTATACTTTCCAGCTCCATGTTGAGTGCGTTTATCATTTCTCACCCCGACGCCTGTTAACGCTCCTGTTACTTGCCCTTGACGTTCTTTTTCTTTTGGGTAACTATGGCGAAGGCATGGGTGTAAATCGACGGGTCGCTCACCGCCTCTACGCGGATCTCATACACGCCCTCCCTGGCCGGCGCCGTATAGACACCGTTGTTATCGATAGCGCCTCCTTCCGCGTCCACCAAGCTATATTTGCAGGCCTCTGTAGGCGTGTTGATGAATACCGGCGATATGTGCGCCGTCCCCTTGGGCGGCACCACAATTGTATCGGGACTTACAAGAATATACTTTGCGCCTTCCTGCCCCCCGCCGCGAATTTGCTTGTTCATTTCGGTCATTCTTATGGCGAACCAGCGTATCCGCAACGCTATGAGCCCCGAGGTCTCCTTTGGCAGAACGGCCACAACAAAGGTTCCGCGCTCAGGCAGTACCTTGACGGCGACAGACGCCTTATAAATCCGTTCGTTCCTCCCGGCGCCCTCCTGTTCGCCAAACAGGCCTATATCTCCGAGCAGTATCTCGCTCGAGTCGGCTTCCATATGAGGGTTAGGCGTGATATATTCGATTCCCGCCTCTACATAGACCGGGCCCTTGCCCAGACCGTGCATGATTTCTTCGGAAAACGCGGGCTCCCTCGTGTTGTAGCCCAGCCCAAGACCCAAATCAAATACGCCGCTTGAGGTTGTTTTAGCCAGGTCAAATGGCGCGCTCTGGCCGCCGCGCAGCTCAAAGCCGCCTTCGGTGTAGCCTACGGGCTGACCGCCGCCCGCGCCCTGAGGCGGATAAAAACTTTCCAGCTCGCGCAGCCGCATAAGCTGCCCGGCGCTGACCGCGAACTGCGAAAAGGGCGGGGGCGTTACCCTGTCTATAATTATCTGCGACTTTTGGCGGAAGAGGCTGAGCCCCGCTATCCAAAGCTTTTCGTCGTAGCTCTCGGTAAGCGTTTTATCCATAGATTTCTGGTAAAAGGCGCTAAGGCAGTGCTCGGGCAGCCCCTGCTCCACAGGACGCATCCGGCATTCCAGCCTTTCATTGAGTGAAAAGCTCTCGCCCATTTTTTGTATGACAAAATCGGATGACGTAAGGGTAACCTCGCCGCTGCCCCAAACATGCGCCTTTGGCGTCATGGTAAAGGTTATTGAAGCGGTTTCTTCCCCCGAAAGCCTCACGCCGCTCATGGATACGACTGTGTTTGAAGATCCGTCCCGGAAGGTTAACGACGGGGCGTTGAGCGTATAGCTAAAAGAGTATTCGCCGCTTCCGGCGCCCGTCTTTTTGATCTCTACCCGAATCGCGACGTCGCTGCCCCAAAGAATCAGCCCGGGCGTATACTGGGTTACCGTCACTTCGCTGTATGAGTAGACTATCAGGGCGGTTACGAACTCATCCAGGGGCCCGGGTATTTTGGCGGCGAGGCTTTCGTCGGCCAAAAACAGCCTGTAGCCCTCTCTCGTCCTGTTAAAGCATACGCCGCCGCTTTCTCCGTTCATGGCGGCGTAAACCTCGTCGGCCTGCTCCTCAAAGTAGGCTATGCCCAGGTAGGCGCGGTCAGTGCCAAGCTCGTCGTAGCCCTCGATTGTCGAAAGCTTGATCACCTTTGTTTCCGGTACCACGATCTCCCGCCCGGACGCGTCGAAAGCGCAGCCGGCCT
>JAITVF010000071.1 GCA_031285945.1 Oscillospiraceae bacterium | reverse complement strand
CCCGGCTCCAAAATCTCGCAGACAGGCCCGCCGTCGCCGTGATATTGCATTTTCATTTAAGATCCGCCCACTTAGTTTATAGTGCACAGCTTTTAGCCGTCGGCAGTTTTTCAGGCCGGTAATTCCAACTTCGATAACGAAACAGGGCTTGCTTGATAGGGGTTATTTATCAAACAAGCCCCAGCAAACTTATCCGCGGTATTCCCGCCACTTTACCCACAGAGGCCCCGCGATGCAGATAGAGGAGTACACGCCCGAAATAAGGCCCAGAATCATGGGAAAGGCAAAGGTCAGTATGCTGCCAACCCCGAATATGAGGGCGACCACGCTGACGACCACCATGGAGATTACGGTTGTAATAGTGGTGTTGAGGGTTCTTTTAAGGCACTGGCCGATAGAGCGGTCTACGATTTCTGAAAGTGTCAGCTTTTCGCCGTAAAGGCGCTTATTCTCTCGTATGCGGTCGTAGATTACGATGGTGTCGTTAAGGGAGTAGCCGAGTATTGTGAGAACCACCGCGATAAAATTACCCGAGATGGGAATGCCGAAGATCACGAATACGCCGAATACTATTATGATATCGTGAACAAGGGCGACAACACCCATAACGCCGGCGGAAAACCCGCCGATTTTTCGAAAGCGTAAAGTTACGTAGATAATCATAAGAACCGAGGCGAGGCCTACGGCGGTGAGGCACTTGGCAAAGAACTCGGCGCCCATGGTCGCGTCTACGTTGGAGTTGGAGATAACCTGGATGTTAGAATCGGGGAAGGCCTGGCGCAACGCCTCGGTCACCTGGGCCATCTGGTCTGAGGTAAGGCTTGCGTTGCCGGGAAGGCTGAGAACCATGGTATCGCTCTGGGTGGCCAGGTTGGTGCTCTCCTGAATCGAGATTGTGGTGGCGGTCACATCCTGGGCGATCCGTGCGAACTCGTCGCGGTCGATCGTTCCCTCAAACGAGTAGGTGATAATCGCGCCGCCCTTAAACTCTATATCCATTTCCACTCCCGCAAAAAGGGAGATAAGAATAATGGCCGCGATAATGATCCCCGAAATAAGGAAAAAGCGTTTGGAATTTCCCATAAAGGAAAACGTTTTCATGCCTTTTCACCTCCAAACAGCCAGGCTTTGCGCAGGGGAGAAAAGCGGCAGAGAGAGCGCTGCATCAGGCGGCAGGTAAAAATACCGACGAAATTGGCGAGAACGCCCATGAACAGCGTGTATCCAAATGAGTAAATAGTGCCTGCGGTGGTGGGCCCAAAGAGGAAAAACGCGGGCCTGAGGAGTACTGCGAATATGCTTCCGGGAGGCCCGAAGGCGCCCATTAGGATAATAGAGACGATTATAACGGTGACGTTGCCGTCAAATATGGCGGTGAAGGCCCGCTTGTATCCGGCCGCGATAGAGCCGTCTATCGTTTTGCCTATGCCGATCTCCTCTTTAATGCGCTCGGCCGTTATAACGTTCGCGTCGACTCCGAAGCCGATAGAAAGTATTACGCCGGCTATGCCGGGCAGCGTAAGGGTAAATGAGGGAACTCCCGGGAAAAAGCCGGTCAGCGCCGCCATCATAAAGCCCAGCTGAGCCGAAAGCCCGATGATGGAAACCGCGCCCGGAACCCGGTACTGCCATATCATAAATACAGAAATAACCGCAAAGGCTATAACGCCCGCCATCAGCATAGCGTCCCTGGCGCCTCCGCCAAGGGTGGGGGAGATGGTCGAGTAGTTTTCGGTTACAATCTTAAAGGGAAGCGCTCCGCCTGTGATCTTGTTGGCAAGATCCTGCGCCGATTCGGCCGTGAAATCCCCCTCGATAAGGGCCATGCCGTCGGTGATGTGGGCGTTTACCTGAGGAGCCGAGATCATTTCTTCATCCATCCAGATGGATATAACCCCCCTCTCGGCCTGAAGCCTCTGCGTCGCGTCGGAAAAAGCCTGGCGGCCCGACTCGGCAAGCTCAAGCTGTACAAAGTAAACGGACGCCCCGTTTTCGGTTATGGGGCCGTAGAGAGCGGTCGCATGCGCAACGTCGGTGCCGGTCAGGATTATATTTTCCCCGGTTACGCCGGTGGGGAGCCCCGTCGCCGGGTCGACCTCGAGACCCTCGCGGAAGGTAAGCTGCGCCGTTTCGCCCAGCTCCTCTATCGCCCTCGCGGGATCAAAATCGGCCTCGTCGGCCCGCCAGGGGAACCGGACTATTATGCGGTCGCGGTCGGTATCGGTGTAGAGCTCGTAATCGGTGATGTTCTGAAGCAGCATGCGCTGGCGCATAACGGCTTCGGCGCCAATCATATCCTCCTGCGTCGCGTCGTAGCCCTCGGGGGGTGAAAAGGTGACGTCCACGCCGCCGCGGATATCAATGCCCCAGCGGATATCCCGCGCGGCGCCCTTAACAATGCTGCTGGTGATATCACCGTACCGCCAGTAGATCCCGGTAAAGCTGAGTACCACAAAGGCCACAATCAGCAATGCCACAACGAAAAAAACAGGTTTACCCACTTTTTTCATGCACAGTCCTCCAAGTCTTTAGAACCCGTATTTGTCTATAGGCCCCGGTAAAGCCTGTCCGAACCGGGTCTCGCAGTTCGCGCGGGACAGTGACTGTCCCGCGCCCACAACGATTAGTATATTGGAATTTCCTTAAAAAGTCAATGACCTTGCCGGCAACTTAAAAAGCTGTGTTTATACTGCTTCCCCCCGCCAGAGGCGGGGGAAGCAGCAGCAAAGAAGTATTTTAAATGCGGAGTAGTATAAGCTCACTTCCACAGATAATAAATATAAGTTATGCCGCCGGTGTTCAGGCCCTGATAAGTGGCCCCGGCCGAGGAGCCGGTATTGTTGAACACACGAAAGCCGGTCGAGGTGCTTTGCACGCCAAAGCTGTCGGCCAGCTCCGTGATAAAGCCGAAGCGTATCGTATGATAGCCGCCGCCCCCGCCCATTTCGGCCATGGGCTTTGCCGTTGCGAATACAACGCCGAAAAGCGGCTTAAAGCCGGTAGATATTACCTGCATTGCCTCGCCGTTCCCCTGATAATAGCCCGAAACCGGCAATATCCTTTCAAGAAGCCCCCTGTCCGCCTTGCTCAGGTGGCTTGCCAGATCGGCAATATGAGCGGCCAGCCCCGGGGCTTCGCCGCCCGAGCCCGCATTTTTTTGCAGGCCGGTTATCGCTTCGTCTATTATTTGATTGTCCCTCACAAAATCCTCCCGCTGAGGAATATCTCCGCCCAGCCACCTGTTTAGGGAAAGTCCGGGGGTTTTTTCGCTGCTTGCCATTTATTTCTCCTTTTTTGTATCCGTCATTTTTATAGCTTAGAGCAATGCGCCAAAATAACCGGAAATTCGATGCCGTATGGTGCGCATTGCTCTATCGGCCATATCCGGCGGTTGCCACCCGCAGGTGGCGAGCCGGATGGCCGTGCCCGCTATAGCAATTATAGATAAGACTTTTTCAGCTCATTTCTTACAATTGCTATAGAGTCTTGTGAACTTAAGCTCGTCCCAGCTTTTCGCGCGGGCGTCGGCCTCCTCCCAGGGCGTTTTTGATCGGTCGAGCCTGTCCCACTCGCAGCCCTCTTTTACACTTAAGTGCGCCGGAATAAGCCCTTTGGCCAGAATAAACACCCCGCCGGGGTCCGCTTCTTCCCTTGCTCCTTCCGCAAGAATTCTTATGGCCAGGCCCTCCTCCTCAAGCTCCGGGCTTACAAGACCGCAGCCCTCGAGAGCCGCGAGGAGCTCTTTTTTGCCGCAAAAGCCAATCGGTCTTTGGCGCAGGGCTATTAGCTCCCTTCTTGATTTTTCAGGCGCGCCGGGGCGTGGGGGCAGACCGCAGGCCGCCTCGCAAAGGGCAAGGGCCTCTTCTTTTGCCCTTTCGGGGCTTATATCCCTAATAAAATCGCCTAGCATTCCCAATAGCGTATCAAACGCCGCGCAGTACGCCCCGAGCTCGGCCGCGACCAGGCTTCCCGCCGCGAGGGAGTAGAGCCCGGTTGGCGCAAGAATGTTTTTAAGCCGCCTTAAACTGCTCACAGCCGCGCAACCTCCGCTATCTCGGCCGAGGATATGGCGGCGACCGCGTCCTCGGGGATGATTATGTCGCTGGCGGGGGCGGTGATTTTTAAGTTTTCCACACCCTTAACGGCCATCAGGCAGGCGGTCAGGCCGGCTA
>JAITVF010000017.1 GCA_031285945.1 Oscillospiraceae bacterium | reverse complement strand
GCGAAGCCCCTTTCACTTTGGGCCGCGTAATATTCGGACGGGAAAGCTCCGCCCGCGGCCGAACCGGCCGCCATGGCGTTTTCCCGCAGCTTAAACTGCTTTGCCAGCTCGCTGAGGATAGCCGACTGGCCGTTGAGCTGCTGGGCGGCGGCGGCGCTTTGCTGGGCGGTAGCGCTGTTTTGCTGCACCACCCTGGCTACCTGCTCTATGCCGTCGTTGATCTGCTCTATGCTCGAATTCTGCGCCTCGGAGGAGTCGGCGATCTCGTGGATTACCTGGCTGCTTCTGCCTATACCCTCGACAATATCGGCAAGGCTTGCGGCGGTGCCCTGGGCGATGCTTGTACCCAGCGAGGCTTTTTCCATAGAGTTTGCTATCAGCTCGGCGGTATCCCTGGCGGCCTCGGCGCTCTTTGCCGCTAAGTTGCGCACCTCGTCGGCCACAACGGCGAAGCCCTTGCCCTGCTGGCCCGCCCTGGCGGCCTCAACCGCCGCGTTAAGGGCCAGGATATTGGTCTGGAAGGCGATGTCGTCTATCACCTTGATTACCTTGCTTATGCTCTGGCTGGCCTGATTAATTTCGTTTACGGCGCTCATCATATCGCTCATCTGGCGGCTGCCCTTTTCCGCCGTATCTTTTATCTCCATTGCCATATCTGAGGCGCGGCCGGCCATTTCGGCGTTTTCTCTCGTCTTTATGGCTACCTCGGAAATAGAGGCGGAAAGATTCTGCACGGTGGCAGCCTGCTCGGCCGAGCCCTGAGCCAGAGCCTGCGCGCCGTCGGATATCTGCTGCGCCCCGCCCGAGACCTGCTCGGTGGAATGATTTACCTCGCCGAACATGCGGTTGAGGCTGCTGCCCATCTTATCGAGAGAAATACCTAAAGTATCTTTGTCGGAAAGTGGCTTGATAGAGGCCGAAAGGTCGCCGTTGGAGAATGATTCAAGAACCGCGCTTATATGGGTCACGTGGGTTACAAAGGACGCGGTTTGCCTGATCACCATGCCGATTTCGTCCTTGATCTTGCCGTATTGCTCTATGTATTGCATATCCTGCCGGGAAAGGGTGAGGTCGCCGGTGCCGCCCGCCCTTTCCATAAAGGAGGATAAAACGCCCAGAGGCTTGCTGATAAGCCCCGAAAGGTAGAGGGCCAGCGCAGCCGCCGCTATAACCGAAACGAGAAGGATTGCCAACAGCACCCAGAATAAACGGGCGTACTTCGCGTCTGAGGCGAGGTTTAAGCCGTTGGTCATGGCGTCGCACATTTCGGCGGTACGCTCAAACCCATCCATAATGTCGCCCGCTACCGATTCGCCTTCTGCGAATATAGCGTAGGCGCCCTCAAAGTCGCCCTGGGCGAGCGCCTCGAGCATTCCGCTTTTGGCCGTGGCAAAGCTGTTTCTGTATGTATCCCTGGCCGAGTAATAGACTGTTTCCTGCGCGGGGTCGACAATAGTCGTTTCATATATGGCAAAGTACTCCTCAGCCCGGGCGTCGCTTTCCTTAAGGGTGGCGGTAAGGCTGCTTACCACCTGAGGATCGTCCTGCGAAAGGAAGGCGGCGCGTATATCCGCGAGCTGCGAGCTGAAGTTTTCCTCCAAATGCCCCATGGCCCTTACCGAGGTAAGCCCGAAATCGTACATTTCGGTAGTGGCGGTGTTGAGGTCGCCCAGGCCTATGATACCTACCACGCCCACCGCTACGCCCAATATCACAACTATCGCGAACCCGGCCATAAGCTTTGCTGAAACCTTTAAATTCTTCATTGACGCTTTCCCCTCTTTTTGGGGACTTATCCCTATCCTGGGAAAATCCCGACATGTAATTGTCGCCCGCTCGTTGCGCTTTGCTTGGAGGTGAGCGAGGCAAGCTGTCGTTTTTTATCTCCTCCACTATACTTTATTCGACTTTTAAATTGTTATCTTTAGCCAAAATATAATAATTTTAACTTGATAGAGTATATTTATTATACAAGGTAGAAAATAATTTACTTTTATGGCTAAGTATAGAAAAACGCCCAGCCGCTATAGCGGCTGGGCGTGGGGGCGACTCGCCCCGGCGGGTGTTTTGACCCGGCTCACACAGGCGTGTAAAACGGGGTCAAAAGGCCACGTAGTCCCCCTTGTTAAGGGCTACGTCGTCCATTATCACTGTGGCGTTGGGGTCGTAGTGGGCGGGGGCAAGCACGCCGTGGAGCTCCTTTACAAAGGTTTCGGGCGTCATAGAGTCGCCGACGTAGCGCCCCTGAGCCATTGTTCCCCCGGCCTCGGCGAGCCAGGATATGACCGCCGAGGAATCGGAACCTTCAAAAACGGTTTCGGCGCCAAGCCGTTTGGCGCAGTCGATCACCCGCAGCACCGCCTGCTGATTTTCGGGCAGCCGGTCAAGCTCCTGGGTAAAGCTTTTGTGGAGCTTGAGGCAGTCTACCGGCTGGCTCTCAAGGAGCTCGGGCGCGTTGAAGGCGCGGTCAATATCCCGGACGGCAATACGTATCCCCAGGGAGCGGAGCTTGTTGAGCTGCATTCGTACAATTTCCGGGTGAAGCCTTATGGTGTGCAGGCTTATAACCACTGTTATAAATGAATGGTCGAGCTGAAACTCGCTTATCAGCCGGATAAAAAAGTCGTCGACATTTTGCTTGAAAAGCTCGGTCTCAGAAAGGTGTATCATGGCGGGAACAACGGTCGCCTCCGCCTTTCTCCAGCGGCTCATTGCCCGGCATACATGCCACGCCACCCTGAAATTGCCGTTTACCAGAAAGCCGCTTTCCCCGGCGGAGGAGGGATTGTCTCCGGTTTGCTCGCAGTTCCAGACGGCGCGGCTGTCGCAGCCGGTCACCCTTCGGCTTTGCAGGCGGAGCTGCGGGGTTACAAGAAGGGTAAAATCGTCGCCGTACTGGTGGTCGTTATAATCCTCCAGCGCCGATTCCCCAAAGAGGTAGCTTGTTATCATAGCCTCGTCAAAGAAGGAAAGAGCCTCCCCCCTCGAAAGCTTCATGCAGTGCCTTGCTATATTGGCGCGGCGCAAAAGCTTGAATACGTCGTAATCGTCGGGGGTGGCCGTTTTTGAGACTCCCATGCATATCGTAAGCCCGCTCTTTACCCCGATCTCGTTTTTTATCTGGTCGGCCGTCCTTTTAAGCTGCTCGTGAATAGCCTCGATCTGCCCTTCGTCAAAAAAGGGGAAGAGGGCGGCGAAATGATCGGCCGAAAGCCGGGTGAGCATGGCGCCGAAGGGCAGTATCGCCTGGGCCTCCTGCGCGAGGCGGGTCAGGGCGTAGTCCCCGCTGGCGTAACCCTTGAGGGAGTTTAAAAATCTGAAGCGGTTGTAGTCAAAGCAGATCATAAGGTATTGCTGCCCGGCTTCCCGCCCGTCTCGCAGGAGCTGCTGGCAGTCGGCCAGGTAGCCCCTGCCCACCTTAAGGTTGCAGAGCTTGTCAAATTTGGCGCCCTCCTGCGGCGGGCGGGCGGCCTTTTCGGCCTTTTGGGGATCGGGAATAATCTCACGGCGCTCGTCGTCGAAATCGGAATAGTAATCCACAAGGTTTACAAGCTCCTCCGCCTCCTCCGGCTCCTGCTCGGGGGGGGGCTCCTCCCCGCTTTCCTGGTCGGCCCTGCGCTCCACCCGCAGGATGCCGAGAACCAGAACTATTACTATGATCGCCACCGCGAACATGAGGATGATTCCTATAATTTCCATACGCTTCCTCCTGATTCAGAACCTCTCTTGCGCTACTCCTGCACGAGGTCGTTGTACCACTTGACCGACTCGATGTAAGAATTATAAATCCTCTCGCTGCTAAGGCCGTGCTGCTCCGAAAACCTTGTTACCTCGTCCCAGTTTGAGTACTCGTAGTGCCCAAAAAAGCTTATTAGATCAGAGTATATGCCGTCGGGCGTGAGGAGGGACGTCTTTATTTCATCGGGGACCGCGATCTCGGTCAAAAGCTCCTCCCTGGTTTTTTCAAGCGCGATGTGAAGGAGCGAGAACATACCCGCCATAAACACCTGGTTGGGATCGAAGCGCGGCTTTAAATAAG
>JAITVF010000207.1 GCA_031285945.1 Oscillospiraceae bacterium | reverse complement strand
TTACACAAAATACGCCCACGCCAGGGTTATTTATGTAAACACGCAAAAAGCCGCAGGAATGCCCGGGGTAGCCGCCGTTATCACCCATAAGGACATCCACCGCAATCGCTGGGGTCTTGGGGGCGTGCCCGATCAGCAGGTGCTGGCCGACGCAAGGGTGCGCTACCACGGCGACGCTGTCGCCGTGGTAGCGGCCGAAACGCCGGAGCAGGCGCGGGCCGCCGCCGACGCGATAGAGGTGGGGTACGAGCCGCTGCCTGTGGTGACCTCTATTGAGGACGCCCTTAAGGACGGCGCGCCGCTGCTCCATGAGGAGTTTTTTGATTCCAACATTTGCTGCCGCTCCAGGGTGCGCCTGGGGGATGTGGAAAAGGGCTTTGCCGAAAGCGACCTGATTGTAGAGCACTGCTACAACACGCAAAAGGCGGAGCACGCGCCTATAGAGCCCCATGTAGGCGTCGCGCAGCCGGAGGCGGACGGGCGGCTGCTCATCACCTGCACCACCAGCCGCCCATACGCCTACGCCTTTTCGCTCTGCGATATACTCGGGCTTAACCTCAACCGGCTGCGTGTGGCTTCCCCACCCGGCCAGGGCGGCTCCTTCGGCGCTAAAAACGAGGTTATGCTCGAGGCCTGGATCGCCGCGCTGGCCTTAAAAACAAGGCGCCCGGTTAAAATGAGCCTTACGCGGGAGGAGGAGTTCTTTTCCTCCACCACCCGCCACGCATGGAATATGACCTACAAGACCGGGGTTAAAAAGGACGGTACCCTATTGGCGCAGCAGCTGACCCTCTATTCGGATACGGGAGCCTATATCGGGCTGGGAAAGGCGCAGCAGACAAAAGGGATTCACCACGCCTGCGGGCCTTATATTATACCAAACGTGAGCGCCGACGCTTATCTTGTTTTTACAAACGGGCTTTTGGGTGGCGCTATGCGGGGTATGGGCGTTCCACAGGTCTGCTTCGCCTGCGAAAGCCAGATGGACAGGGTGGCGGAGGCGCTGGGGATGGATCCCGCAGAGCTTCGGCGCAAAAATATGTTCGGGCGCCGCGGTCTGCTCCCCAACGGCCAGCTGCTCTATTCGGCCGGGGCCCGCGCGACTTTTGAACGGGCGCTTGAGCTCTTTGAACAGGCCGGGAAAGGCGGGCTTATATGATAAAACGCGGCAGGGGAATGGCTGCCATGCTTTACCCTCAGGATCCGTCGGGACCCGCCAACTCGACCGCGGTCTATGTCCGTATGAACTGCGACGGCACCGTGGTCGTTTATACCGGCACGACCGACGTCGGCCAGGGCTCGGATACCTATCTCGCCCAGATCGCCGGCGAGACGCTGGGGGTCGGGATGGAGGATATCCGCGTAATCTCCTCAGATACTCTGTACGCGCCCTTTGACGAGGGGGCAGGCTCGTCGCGGGTCATGTTCGTGGTGGGCCGCGGCGTAAAGGACGCCTGCGACGTTGCGAGAAAACGCCTGCTGGAGGCCGCGGCGCTGATGCTGGGGCTCCCGAAGGCGGCCCGTCTTTATACCAGGGAGGGGGAGATTTTTTACGACACATACCCCGATATCCGCACAACGGTCAGGGAGGCTGCGCGTTACGCCCAGATGACTCTCGGCGCGCCGATACAGGGCGAGGCGACCTTTACCACGATTTCGACCTCGCCGCAAGGCGAGGACGGTCACGCCCTGATGTTTGAAAAGCATATTTTCGCCACCCATATGGCCGAGGTTGAGGTGGATACAGATACCGGCGTGGTGCGCGTGACCAAATACGTGGCGGTGACCGACTGCGGCCGCGCCGTTAACCCGTTGCTGCTTGAGGGCCAGCAGGAGGGGGGAGTCGGGCAGGGAATAGGCTACGCGCTGATGGAGGAGCTGCTCGAGGATCCACAAAGCGGAAGGCTTTTGACCGATACCTTCTCAGACTACCACATTCCCACAGTGAGCGACATGCCGGAGGTGCTTATAACCGACAGCGTGGAGATACCAGACGAGGATGGCGCGTATGGCGCCAAGGGAGCCAGCGAGCCCGCGTCTGCGCCTACCGCGCCCGCCATCGCCAACGCCATCGCCGACGCCGTCGGCGTCCGGTTCGATACCCTGCCCATCACGCCTGAAAGGGTCTTGCTGGCCCTTTTGGATAAGGAGCTATAAAAATATGCAGAGCGTTAACGTTAAGAACAGCGGCCTGAATGCCCCACGAATCGCTCTCGGCTGTACGCGGATGGCGGCGATTACCCTAAAAGAGGCGGCGCGGATAGCGGGCATAGCCGAGGCGACCGGGGTTACGTTATCAAGAGAAGACTGGTGCGCGATATACCGCGCCGCCGGCAGCCGGCTGCTTTGAGGATATAACGAGAGGAGAGATAATATGTCGCAATGGATAACCGACGCGCTGCTTGCCGTGGGGGGCTGGGATACCCAGCATCCCGGCGATATACCGTCGTGGGAGCAGAACGGCTACGATCACAACGACGTTAACCGGGTGCTCGCCCTGGTAAAATGCGGCGCGATGTTCCCCAAGGCCTATTCCTCGGTAGCTAGGGAAATCGAGCGAAAGGCCGCCGCCTGCGAGGAACGCGGGCTGACCGGCGCCGCCTGCCTGCTCTATGGCCGGGCTATGCAGCTTTATGGGCGGGCTCAATACTCGTATTATTGCGACGACCCCCGCAAAAGGCTTTTCCACGCCGATAAGCTGCGCTGCTTTCACAAAGTTTCGCAATACAGCAGCTACAGGCTTGAGCGGGTAGAGCTGCCCTTTGGCGAGAGTAAAATTTACTGCAACCTCTACACAAACGGCAGCGGCCAAAAGCAGCCCTGCCTTATAATCCTGCCGGGCATGGACCAGGTAAAGGAAGAGTATCACGGCACGATACAGCGCTATGCCATGGCCAAGGGCCTGGCCGTGCTGGCGGTGGATTCGCCGGGGCAGGGTGAAAGCCTCGCGAACGGCCTCAAATGCTCCCTGGAAACCCCCGAAGAAACCTGCAAAACCGTACTCGACTACCTGGAGGCGCGCGATGAGATAGACAGCGGCAAAATCGTTCTTTTCGGCGGGAGCCTGGGCTCCTACTGGGGAACCATATGGACCGCGGCCGACAGCCGGATAAAGGCGGCGGCCACCGCTATGGCCGCCTATGGGCGCAAGGACTTCATGTTTAAATCGGCCAACCCAAAATTCCGCGCCAACTACAAGTACATGTCGGGCGTTTACGACGACGCGCGGTTCGACGAGATGGCAGAACAAATGCACGCGCTTGATATCGCGCCCAAAATTGAAGCGCCGTTCCTGATGATTCAGGGGGAATTTGACGAGCTCAACCCGGTGGAGACAACCATAGCCATGATGAACACCATGAAGGCGCCAAGGGAGCTGTGGGTGCTCGAGCAAGAGTTCCATCCCATGGGCGGGCAGTACGGCGAGATGTTCGCCGGCGCGATGGACTGGCTTTCTAACGCGCTGGACGGGAAATATCGGCCGGGATACCAAAAAGGAGTATACTGGAAAATAAACGGCGAGTTTGTAGAGGGGAACGGAAGCCCGGACTGGTGGAGGCATAACGAGTGGAAATAATACCGTTTAAACTTCTTATACTAATCCGCAAATAAAATGCTTTTTTTTATAATATTACTCGATTGCTTCCCCCGCCAGAGGCGGAGGAAGCAATAGAAAGAAGTATTCTAAATACGGAGTAGTATTAAACTTCACGGGAGGCGGATGATAGTTGAAGACATATAAGATAGCGGTTTTGCCCCTGGACGGCGTCGGCAAGGAGGTGATCCCGCTGGCGGCTCAGGCGATGGAAAAAGCGCAAAGGGTCGTTGGCGGCTTCGGCCTTGAAATGCAAACCTGGGAGGCCGGGGTCGAGTACGCAGTAAGAACCGGCAGGATGATGCCGGAAAACCTGAAGGCCGAGCTTGACGAAGCCGACGCGATACTCTGCGGCTCGGGAGGCCATTACGACCTTGAGATGCAAAAGACCGATTATCCGGGTTATCAGATCGGCGTGCACATAGCGGGCTTTTTGCGTGGCGGTATGGGGAACACTATAGGCCTAAGGCCTCTCAAGCTGCTGAACGGACTTGCCTGTCCCCTGAAAAATGTGGAGGAGATAGACGTTTTTCTGGTCCGGCAGCTCACCGAGGGCCACTATGTCAACCCAGGCCGGATAATCAGCGACGACGCCGCCTACGACACTATGGTGGTTACCCGCG
>JAITVF010000146.1 GCA_031285945.1 Oscillospiraceae bacterium | reverse complement strand
TATATCCTTCATCGAGGATACCCCGCCCGAGGCTATTATGTCGCAGGCCACGGCCTGCGACAGCCTTTTATAGGCCTCGAGCCCCGTTCCCGCCATCATGCCGTCCAGATTTATATCAGTGTATATTATGGTCGAAACGCCGGCCTTTTCAAGCCTTTTGCAAAAGTCCAGAGCGTCGAGCCCGCTGTCGGCCAGCCAGCCCCGGGTGGCTACCCGGCCCTCCCTGGCGTCGACCGAGACGGCGATTTTTTCGCCGTAGGTATCGGCCATACGTGAAAGAAAGCCAAAATCCTCCACCGCCACGGTGCCCAGAATAACCCTGCCCGCCCCAAGCTCAAGATATGCCTTTATTGTTTCCTCGGTTCTGATTCCGCCCCCCACCTGTAGGAATAACCCCGGAATAGCGGCCACCCGCCCGATTATATCGGCGTTGCCGGGCTTTCCATCCTTCGCGCCGTCCAAGTCGATCAGGTGTAGGCGCCTGGCCCCCGCCTCCCTAAATGAAAGCGCGGTGCCAGCAGGGTCGTCCCCGTAGATTTTACCCTGATTAAAATCGCCTTTGGTCAGCCGTATTACCCTGCCCTCCCTAAGGTCGATAGCGGGATATATTTCCATCTGTTTAACCTCTCTCCAGCGGTTATTTTTATGTTATCAGAAAAAAAAGATCGCGTCAATTCGGGTCAAAGCGCCCGGCTCACAGCACGCCCTTGGTAGAGGGAATTTCCCCCGCGAGGCGCGGGTCGGTGCTTACGGCGGCGGACATGGCCCTGCCAAGGCCCTTGAATACTGCCTCGATTATGTGGTGGGCGTTTTCGCCCGAAAGCTGCCTGACATGAAGCGTGAGCCCCATAGAGCGGGTGAGGGCCAGCAAAAACTCCTTTAGCAGGCAAACGTCAAAGCCGCCGACCGATTGCTGCGCGATATCTGTCAAGAGGCTAAGGTGAGCCCTGCCCGAAAGGTCCAGGGCTATCATAACCAGCGCCTCGTCCATGGGCAGTATCACGCTTGCGTACCTGGTTACCCCGGCCTTGTCGCCAAGCGCGCGGGCAAAGGCCTCGCCCAGGGCTATCCCTACGTCCTCAACGGTGTGGTGGCCGTCCACCTCCAGGTCGCCCTTGCAGCTTAGCTTAAGGTCAAAGCGCCCGTGGGCGGCAAAAAGCTTAAGCATGTGGTCAAAAAATCCCAGGCCGGTATTTATTTCCCCCTTGCCCTTTCCAAAAAGGCTCAGGCTTAGTGAAATATCTGTCTCTTTAGTTTTGCGGGCAACGTTTACTTCCTTCATTGGCGGGGGCTCCCTTCCCGGATGATTTCTTTTACCGCGGCTATGAGCGCGTTCATGTCGTCGTCTGTTCCTATGCTTATACGGACATATTGCGCCATCCTCGGGTGCTCAAAGCAGCGTACCAGAATTCCCCGCGCCTTAAGGGCCAGGTAGAGCTCCCTGCCCGAAAGCCCTGGGCGAGAGGCCATAAAAAAGTTTGCGCCGCTCTTTAAAACCTTAAGCCCCATACCCGAGAGGGCCCCGGCGCTGCGCTCACGCGTTTGCTTAACGGCGGCGGTCACCCGCAAAAGATAAGCCTTATCCCCAAGGGCGGCCTCGCCCGCCGCCTGCGCAGCGCAGCTTAAATTATATGGGTTAAACGAGTATTTTATCCGGTCAAGGCCCGCTATAATCTCCGGCGAGGATATGGCGAAGCCTATCCGCATACCGGCAAGGCTGCGGGATTTTGATAGGGTGCCGATCACCATGAGATTGGCGTGCCTCTCGAGCAGCGGCAGTGCGCAAACCCCTTCCTCCGCAAAGTCTATATAGGCCTCGTCTATCATGACAAGCCTCTCGGGGTTAGATATCAGTATGCTTTCAATATCGTCTCTTTTAAGGCTAAGTCCGGTGGGCGCGTTGGGGTTGGCGATAAGAATATGCCCCGGCGCGCGGTGCCAATCCCCAGGGTTTATGGAATAATCCTCACGCAACGGTATCTCGCGGGCGTTTAACCCGCACAGCGCGGCGTAAACCGGGTAAAAGCCGTAGCTTAAGTCGGGCAGGCAAACGGTATCCCCCCGGTCAAAAAAGGCCATAAAGGCAAAGGCCAGGGTTTCGTCGGAGCCGTTGGATACGAATACCCGCGAGGCCTCTACGCCGTAAGCCGCGGCAAAGGCGTTTTTAAGCCTGCCGCACTCGGGGTCGGGGTAAAGCCGCAGCCGCTCGTCTATACCCTCCAGGGCAATTTTAACCGCCGGGGAGGGGGGGAAGGGGCATTCGTTTGTGTTAAGCTTTATATAGCCCCGGTCCTGCGGCTGCTCGCCGGGCGTGTAGGGGGAAAGTGCTGCCGCCTGCTTCCCCAGGAATCTTGCGGTCACGGCCTTTGCTCCTTTCTTATCAGGGCGGAATTCGCGTGGGCGGTAAGGCCCTCGCGCCGGGCAAAAAGGGCCACGGAATCGGCCGCTTGCCCCATGGCCTCTTTAGTATAGCATAAAAACGACGAGGTCTTTACAAAATCGTCCACGCTCAGGGGGGAAGAAAACCTGGCTGTCCCGCCGGTGGGCAGGGTGTGGTTGGGCCCCGCCAGGTAGTCGCCCAGGGCCTCGGGGGTGTAGCGCCCCAAAAACACCGAGCCCGCGTGCTTTACAAGGGGCAAAAGCCCAAAGGGCTCGTCGACGCAGAGCTCCAGATGCTCGGGGGCCAGCTCGTTGGAAAGGGCAACCCCCTCTTGCGCGGAGCGTACTATAAAGATAGCGCCGTTGTCTCTGATAGATTTTTCGGCGATTTCCCGGCGGGCAAGCTTTTTTAGCTGAGACTCGAGCTCTTCGCATACCTTTTGCGCGAGCCCCTCGTCGTCGGTCGCGAGTATGGCGGCGCTAAGGGGGTCGTGCTCGGCCTGAGAGAGAAGATCCGCTGCTACAAAGGCCGGGTTTGAGTTTTTATCGGCCACTATGAGTATCTCGCTGGGGCCGGCGATAATGTCTATATCTACAAGGCCAAAAACCATTCTTTTGGCGGTGGCCACAAAGATATTCCCCGGCCCCACTATCTTGTCGACTTTAGGAACGCTTTGGGTACCGTAAGCAAGGGCCGCCACCCCCTGCGCCCCCCCCGCGGCAAAAACACGGCTCACTCCCGCTACAAAGGCGGCGGCGAGTATATCGTCGGGTATGGCGCCGTTTGCTCCCGGCGGGGTGACCATTACAATCTCATCAACCCCCGCAAGCCTGGCGGGGATAGCGTTCATCAGCACGGTGGAGGGGTAGCGGGCGGTGCCGCCGGGCACGTATATGCCAACCCGCTCAAGGGGCAGTACCCGCCGCCCCATAATCACGCCGGGGCGCGGGTCAAGCATGTAGCCGGCCCGGCGCTGCTTTTCGTGGTAAAGGCCTATATTTTCGGCGGCCTCTTTGAGCACGCCCAGGAACTCGGGGCCGATCCTGCCCGCCGCCGCCGCCATCTCGCCCTTTGCAATCTCGAGGCTCTTAAGCAAGACGCCGTCGAGCTTTTGCGTGTATTCCAAAACGGCTTGGTCACCCCGGGCCTTAACGGCCTCGAGTATCTCCCTTACCGCGGCGTCCACGGCGGGGGCCTGTTCGTTTTTCCTCATGAGCAGGGTTTTCGCGTCGGCGGGGTTTTCGCAGCGGATTACGCGCATCATTCAGTTACCCTCCCGGCTCAAGGCCTTCATAATATCGTCTATTCCCTCGGCCTTAAATTTTGCCGAGGCTATGTTGGCTATAAGCCTTGCGCTTATGGGTATTATCTCCTCCAGGATTATAAGCCCGTTATCCCGCAGGGTGCCGCCGGTCTCGACAACGTCGACTATCACGTCTGAAAGACCGACCAGGGGGGCCAGCTCTATCGAGCCGTTTAAGGCTATCAGGTCGATTTCCCGGCCCGAGTCGGCGTAGTGCTTTCTGGCTATGTTGGGGTATTTCGTGGCTACCCGGGTTCTGACCCCCTCCCCCGCGCCGGGGGGGCCCGCCACCACCATCCGGCAGGCGCCCAGCTTAAGGTCAAGCAGCTCGTAAACGTCGGGCTTTGTTTCGAGCAGGATATCCCTCCCCACTATCCCCACGTCGGCGGCTCCGTGCAGGACGTATACCGCAACGTCGGATGGCTTTACCAAAAAATACCTCAGGTTTCCCTCGGGGTCCTCGACCACCAGCCTGCGAGAGCCCTCTATGAGCGAAGCCCCCCCGCAGCCCGCCAGGGCCAGCCTCTCCAGCACCCGGTCGGCCAGCCGCCCCTTTGGCAGCGCTATGTTAAGCATCGGGCTTTACCCCCTTAAAGTAAACGGTCTCGTTAAATCGCAGGCCCGAAAAATCGCCGTCCTCCCGCTCGCAGCGTACCGTAAGCCCCTTTTGCCCCAGCCGCTCGGCCTCCCGCAGCAGGGCGGCCGGGTCGCAATCCTTAGGGTACAAAAGCAGTATATCTGTCGCTGGCGGGGCCCCTGCCAGGGAATTCTCCAGCCGGTGTAGGTATACGGCAAAGCCTATGGCGGTGCTCTTTTTACCCAGCTTAGCCATAAGGTTGTCGTAGCGGCCGCCCCCCAGCACCATGCCCGGTATTCCCTTTATATAGCCGCGCAGCACAAGGCCGTTGTAGTAATCGAGATCGCCCACCACAGAAAAATCAAGGTTGAGCCTTTGCCCCGGCCCCGGCGAAAGCGACGCCCCCAGGGCCTCGAGCTCGCTGAAGGCTTCTTCCATATACGGCCCGCGCACAAGGGCGCCGGCCCGGGCAAGCTGCTCGTTAAAGGGCCCGTGAATGGCCGCAAGCTCAAGTATAGAGGCCCTGTGCCCGTTTTCCACCCCGGCCGAGTCGAGTATCCCGCAAAGGTTGTGGGCCGAGCGTGAGTGTATAGCCCCAAGAACCTCCCGCTCTACCGGGGCGCCCAGGTCGGCGCCGGCCAAAAGCCCCTTAACAAAGCCCAGGTGCGAGATATCAAGAACGCTTTCCTCCCCCGTAGCGCAAAGTGAGCGCAGGGCAAGGTCGGCCGCCTCTACGGCGGAAAACGCGTCCTCCCGCCCTATAAGCTCCACGCCCACCTGCTCGGTTATGCGGTAGCTCAGGTTTTCGGGGTCGTAGCGGGCTACCTCGTCGGTATAATAAAGCTTTTCGGCGCAGGGCAAAATATCGTCGCTCACCTCGCTCGCGAGGCTCAGGGTGGTGTCGGGCTTAAGTGAAAGCATACGCCCGCCGGGATCCATAAAGGTAAGTATCCGGTCGGTGCCTAAAAAGTTTTTATTATCCAAAAGCAGGGCGTAATCCTCAAAGCGCGGCGGGCGTACCCGGCGGTAGCCTCGCCCCTCAAAAAGGGCCCGCAGCCGCATTGTGTATGCCTCCAGGGGCAAAAAGGCCGGCGTGCGCTCAACTTTTGCCTGTTCCATAAGGTTTCTCCTCCCGGTCAATTGCCTGTAGTGTTCCCAAAACGCGCGGTGTAAGTATGGCGTAATTATATCATATTTTATCTTGCTAGTCAATTATCTTGCTAAAGCGTTAAAGCATTTTATCTTTTTACTCAATTTTTTTATTATTTGCCATTCGATTGTATTTGATTTATCCGGCTAAATATTATAATATTTATAAAACTGATAAAAAGAGGTGGGGCTCGTGGCCCTGAATCTGGAGCTTGGCGCAAGGCAAAATCTTGTTATGACCCAAAAGATGCAGCTCGCCGTAAAAATATTGCAGATGAACTCACTTGATCTCGAGCAGCATATAAAGCAGGCGGCGGTGGAAAACCCGGTGCTTGAAATTGAGCTGCCCGACCTTGAGGACGAGGCGCGGGCCAGGCAGGAAAAGCTTGAGTGGCTGGACCGGATGGACGACAGCAACTCCTTCCGCTTTATGCTCCGGCCAGACGAGGAGCGGGAGTTTCCCCTATACGAAAAGACCGGGGGCGACACACTTAACGACACGCTGCTGTTGCAGCTTGCGGGAGCCTGCCTTTCTGCGGAGGAGGAGAGGGCCGCCCGCTATCTCATAGGCAATCTGGATGAAAACGGCTACCTGCTAACCGGCATGGAACAGCTGCTGCTGGAATCGGGCCTTCACGAGGAGCTTATGGCCTCGGCCCTTAGGGCCCTTCAGCGTATGGACCCGGCGGGGGTGGGGGCCAGGGATCTGCGCGAGTGCCTTCTTTTGCAGACCGAGCGGCTAGAGGAGCCCCACCCCGTTCTTACTGCGCTTATTGAGCGGCACCTTGACGCGCTGGCCAAAAACCGGCTTGACAGGGTGGCGGCCGAGCTGGGCGTGACCCTTAAGGAGGTCAAGGAGGCTAAGGCCCTGCTTCTCACCCTCAACCCCAAGCCGGGCAACGGCTTTTTTGAGCGGGGAACGGTGCCGTATATACGCCCCGATCTCTTTGTTGTACACTTTGAGGACGGCTTTCAGGTTATCTACAACGACTACGGCCAGCCCGGGGTTTTTGTAAACGAGTATTACAAAAACCTGGCTAAGGATTCAGACCCCGAGGCGGCCGCCTGGCTGCGGGAGCGGCTTAACGGCGCCCACGCCCTTATCGCGGGCGTGGCCCAGCGCAGGCGCACCGTCCTTGACTGCGCCAGGGTCATACTTGCCAGGCAAGCGCCCTTTTTTGAAAGGGGCCCCGGCTACCTTACCCCCATGACTCTTAACGACGTGGCGCAGGAGCTGGGCCTTCACCTTTCCACCGTAAGCAGGGCCGTAAACGGAAAGTATCTCCAGAGCCAGTGGGGTGTGCAAAGGCTGGGGGATTTTTTCTCCAACAGGGCCAGCAAGACCTCTGAGTCCGCCTCGCGGGATATGGCTATGAGGGAAATGCGCCGCATACTCGACGGCGAGGACAGGGACGAGCCCTTCTCAGACCAGAGGATCGCGGAGCTTTTAGCCCTGCGCGGAATAAAAATTTCCCGGCGCACCGTGGCCAAATACCGCGAGGGCGCAAGAATCCCCCCGGCCGCCGGGAGGAAGACGTTCTGACCCATTAAGTCTTGCCAAAAACACACGCGTCATCGCGAGCCCCCGCGATGACGCGCGTGTTTTTTGGCAAGGCCTAAGAAGGTGTTCTCATAGAGCGAAGTAGCCGGAGCTGCGGAAAAAGATCGTGTAAATACGGCTGCTGAGCCTATGAGAACATCTTCTAAAGCAGCAAATACAAAAGCGCGAATATAAGCGTAGTATCGGCCTTGTCATTGATTAGAATCAGGATCAGGCCCAGTATAAGAATTCGGTCGTCGTCGAGCCCTATGCCGTTTAATATGTCCTGAATTAGAGTGGTGCCGCTTCTTTCGGCGGTATCGGGCGGGGGCTCGGGCCGGCTCTGGGGCTGCCCGGGAATATCCTCCTGGGCGGGGGGCTGATTCCCCGGGAAATTCTCATTCTGATTCCTGGGTGAAGCCCTTGCCCTGCGCCCGCTGCCCTGCCCGAAAAGATTGCTGAGAAAGCCGCCCGGCCCCGAGGCTCTTTCCCGGCCGCGGTTGTGGTGGTTTGGCCCGTAGCTCTGGCCTTGCTGCCGGTAGCCGCCTTCTGGGGGGGTATTTTGCGGCGGCGCGGGGGGGATGGGCATACGGCCGTAGGCAGGCTGAGCATGGTAATCGGCCGGGGGACGGGGCTCGGCGTAGCCGTAAAAGCTTTGAGGCGGCGGGGGAGGCGGAGGCTCGGCGCGCCTGGGTGTGCGGTCTGAGCGGGGGACTCCGGGGTTTGTGGACCAGCCCGCCGCGCCGGGGGGGACTACCCGCTCGCGGATTCGGCTGTGCATTTGCCTTATTCCCGCAACATCCTCGCGCTGCGTTCTGCTCACGCCGCCGGGGTAATTTTCACCGGGCATGCCGCTACCTCCTTTCGGTCAGGCCGGTCAGGCCGCCCAGCATGCTGCCGATGCCGCCGAGATTAAAGCCGTCGAGTATTTCCTCGAGCTTGCCGAAAAGGCCGCTTTCCTTTAATAGGGGAAGAAACTGCACAAGCTGCATTACCCTTACGGCGTCGTCCACCTTGTCGGCCCGCTCAGAGTCCTTGAGGTGATCCTTAAGGGCCATAAGCAGCCGAACATTGCCCGCGCCGGTATTCATAGTGCTCATAGCCTGCTGGAAGCGGCTGAGCATTCCAAGATCCAGCCCGCCCGAAAGAAGACCGCCCGGGGAGGATGGCTTGCGGTCGCCGCCCAGCATGGAGGTCAGGGTAGATACGCTTCCGGGCGCCGCGGGTGGCGCGGAGGGCGCCTGCCCACCCCCAAGATTCCCAAGAAGCCCCGAAAGCCCCGAGAGGTCGAGCCCGGACGAGCCGTTCCCCCCTCCCGAAAGGCCGGAAAGCAGCGAAGAAAGATCGGGCCCCGGCGAGCCGCCGCCCCCTCCCGAAAGTCCGGAAAGCAGCGAAGAAAGATCGGGCCCCGGCGAGCCGGCGGGCTGGCTCCCTCCCCGGCTCCCTAGGATATCTGAAAGGGCCGAAAGATTAAGCCCCGAGCCGCCCTGGGCCGGATTGCCCCCGCCGCCGAGATTCCCCAGAAGCCCCGAGAGCCCCCCAAGATCAAGGGAAGGGGACGCCGAGGGGGCCGAAGTAGAGGGCGGCGGAAGCCGCGCCGGGGCCGGAGACTCGTTCTGGCGGGTGAGCTGCTCTAGCATTGTGCGGATGGCGGCAAGATCCTCGTCGCGAGAGGGCTCGGCCCTTCGCGAGCCGCCCTGTGGGATTTCGGGCGCGTTGCGGCCCATGCGGGTGTTGCGCCCCGAGCTGCCGGTGCTCCAGTTGCCGGCGCGGGGATTGCCCGCCTCGCCCAGGGACTGCGCCCCGGGCGACCGGTAAGGCGGCGGCGGCGGAGCCGGCGCGGGAACGGGAACAGGCGCGGCGGGCGAAGGCGAGGGCGCGCCGCCGCCCAGCCCCAGGGAGGCCGCCGCGTCCTTAAGCTGGCGCACGTTATCGGGATTGCTGAGAAACTGGCTGATAGTTGCGGTAAGATCATCCATAGCCCGATAACACCCCCGTATTGTAGTTATACTGCTCCACAATCAAAATCATAATAGACGAAGGGCCTTGCCCGGATGACCGCCACCGGTTATCCGGGAATTTGGCGGCGTATTACTCCCCGCGCAGATTCTTTATCAGGTTCTGTACCTGCTCGTTCCCTAAAAGCGCGCTGAGGGCCTGGGGGTTTTGCAGCATGGCGTTAACTTTTTCCTTGGCGGAGGGGTCGAGGCCGTCGACCAGCTCCTGAATGTTGCCGGAATCGAGCTTTTCGCGCAGCTCGCCGGGGTCTTTTCCCAGCTGCCTGCCCGCCATCTTAAGCAGCATGTTTTTCTTTACAGCATCAATGTTAAAATTGGACAAAATAAACCACCGCCTATTTTCTTTATTATATTTTTATGTTACCATATAGTAGCCTATTCAGGATATGACCCCGTATTGCCAAAAGCGGGGCGGGGAGGCCTTTTCAAAGGTGCGGATAATCATATTTTCCGACAGTCACGGCGGCGTTTGCGCCTTAAGGGAGCTTGTTGCAAGTAATAAGGACGCCGATTTCTTTATCCACCTGGGCGACTGCGTAAGTGAGGCTGCCGTTCTGCGGGCCGATTTTCCCGACAGGCGAATACTGTGCGTTATGGGCAACTGCGATCTTGCCTGCCCGCCGGGAACTTTATCCGAGAATATCCTAAACCACCCGGACGGCCGAATTTTTTATACCCACGGCCACCGCTACGGGGTTAAGAAGGATACGGGCAGGCTTTTAGCGCGGGCTAAGGAGCTCGGGGCTAAAATTGCCTGCTTTGGCCACACCCACGCGCCCCTTTGCGAAACCCTTGGCGGCGTGATACTGTTTAACCCGGGAAGCACCGGCAGCCCGCGAGGGGGCGAGGCTACGTACGGCCTGCTGGATATTACAAATAAAGGGATATCGGCGCGAATTCTTCCCTGCCGCCAAAAAAGCTGAGGGCCGATAATACTCCCCAGGGGGGTTTGGGCGCTTGAATGATCTGCCAGGACTTACGACAAAGAAACTGGGGCGCCATTTTATACACCTGCCCCTGGTCGATTCTACCAATAATTATGTAAAGGAAAACGCTCTTCTTTTACAGGACGGGGCCGCGGTTATCGCCGACGAGCAGTCGGGCGGGCGGGGCCGGCTGGGAAGGGAGTGGGTATCCCGCCCGGGCGCCGGGCTTTACCTTTCGGTTTATCTTGAGCAAATGCCTAAGGACTGGCTTACGAGGCTTCCGCTGGTCACCGCCCTCGCCGTGCGGGAGGGGCTTAAGAATCTCTGCGGGGTTGAGCTGGGTATAAAGTGGAGCAACGATCTCTTAGCCTATAACAAAAAGGTCTGCGGCATACTCTGCGAGAGCAGAATATATCCAAACACGATAAGCGGCGTTATAGGTATAGGGGTAAACCTTTTGCAGGATGAGCGCGATTTTTTGGGCTATGGTGTATTATATGCGTCTTCGCTGCTTTTGGCCACAAACCGGGTATTTTTACCCCCGCAAGCGGCCGCCGCAATATGTAATTCGCTCGAACCGGCCCTAACCCGTTTGGAGCAAGAGGGCTTTTTGCCCCTTCTTTGCGAATATAAAAAGCTCTGCGTCACCTTAGGCCGTAAGGTTCGCTTTAGCCGGGAGGGGGCGCCCCTGATCGGCGAGGCGGTCGATATAGCCGAGGACGGAAGCCTTGTCTGCGAGGTTAACGGCAAAAGGCACGCCGTATCCTCAGGCGAGGCGGCGGAGATTAATAATATCTGATCACCAGAAAGGATTTGACCATGGCAAATAAAGAAGTTCGCACCCGCTTTGCGCCCAGCCCGACAGGCTACATGCATGTAGGCAACCTGAGAACGGCCCTTTACGCTTATCTCATAGCTAAAAATAACGGCGGAACTTTTATTCTGAGAATCGAGGATACCGACCAGGGCCGCAAGGTTGAGGGCGCAGTGGATATAGTATACGACACGCTTAAGCAAACCGGGCTTTTGTGGGACGAGGGCCCCGACGTCGGCGGGCCCGCCGGCCCATATATTCAGAGCGAGCGTATGGATATGTATAAGCAATATGCCATGCGCCTTGTAGAAGAGGGCTCGGCCTACCTATGCTTCTGCGAAAAGGAGGAGGGCGCCGCAAAGCCGGACGCCCCAAGCCGCTACGACGGCCGCTGCCGTGAGCTCGCGAAGGAAGAGATCGAAAGCAACCTGCTCTCGGGCAGGCCCTATGTAATTCGCCAAAAGATGCCGCGCGAGGGCTCCACCACTTTTTTTGACGCGGTTTACGGCGATATAACCGTAGATAACCTGGAGCTTGAGGATCAGGTGCTTATAAAATCAGATTCCATGCCCACCTATAACTTTGCCAATGTGGTGGACGACCATCTTATGGGGATCACTCATGTGGTGCGGGGGAACGAGTACCTTTCATCCTCACCCAAATATAATTTATTATACGGGGCCTTCGGCTGGGAGGTGCCCGCGTATATCCACTGCGCCCCCGTGATGAAGAACCAGACCGAAAAGCTCTCAAAGCGCCACGGCGACGCTTCCTTTCAGGATCTTATCGAAAAAGGCTACCTGACCGGCGCGATTCTTAACTACGTGGCCCTTTTGGGCTGGTCTCCCGGCGGAGAGGAGGAAATCTTTACCCTCGGCGAGCTGACGGAGGCCTTTGACCTTAAGGGCCTGTCAAAATCGCCGGCCATATTCGATACCCTAAAGCTCAACCACATAAACGCCGAGTGGATAAGAAGGCTAACGCCTGGGCAGTTTCACGATATAGCTCTGCCATGGCTCAAAAAGGCTATAAGCCGCGATATTGACACCCCGCTCCTAGCCTCGCTTTTGCAGGCCCGCTGCGAGTTCCTCAGCGACCTGCCCGAGAAGGTAGATTTCTTTGATTCTCTGCCCGACTACGACACAGGGCTTTACGTTCATAAAAAGATGAAGACCACAAAAGAAAGCTCGCTCGCCGCGCTGCAAGAAATTCTGCCCGTGCTTGAGAGCCTTGCGCAATGGGATAACGCCGCCATACACGGCGCGCTGTTCTCGCTTATAGAAAAGCTGGGGGTTAAAAACGGCGAGATTCTCTGGCCGCTGAGAACCGCCCTTTCCGGCAAGGCGGTAACCCCCGGCGGAGGCGTTGAGCTTGCGGCGCTGCTGGGAAGGGAAGAGTCGCTCGCAAGAATTAAGGACGGAATCAAAAGGCTGGGCTGACCGCCAACTATGATCAGGGGGTTTTTAAAGTGGATATTTATATCGATGTAAAAATTGTGGAGCGCGAGAGCCTGCGTGTTCTCTCTACCCGGGGCATGGCGGCGACCGAGCGCTTTGAGGACCGCTACGTCCAGCTTTACCGCAAGGCCTTTCAAAAGCGGCTCAAGGTGGAGGGCGCGCCTGTGGCGATCTTTCACAACGAGCACTTTGACGGCCAGCTCCCCGATATGGAGGCGGCCCTGCCGGTAACGGGCGCCGACGAGGATATTAGGGAGATTCCCGGCGGAACCTTTGCCGTAACGGCCCACCAGGGCCCCCACGGCACCCTGCCCGTCACCATGGCGCTCATGGGGGCCTGGCTCGAAAAGAACGGCCATAGCGTCTGCGGCGCGCCCTGGTGCGTCTATGTAAGGGGCGGTAACGACAAGATAATTCAGGCCGACCAATATATTACCGAGATTTATTTCCCCATAGCAAAAGAAGAGGCTCTTCTTGAATTTGACTTCGGCGAGAACTTCGGAAAGTCCGCCGCCGATCTGATCGGGGAGTAGGCGGCAGGGACGCGGGCGACCGGGGAGTGTCTTAACCGCGTTGCTTATTTCTGCCAAGCGTTTCCCCGCCGGAGGCGGGGACACGCTTCAAAATAAATAATCTTTATAGTAGCAACGCGGCAGGACACTCCCGGGCGACCGCGCGCGGTTGCCTTCGGCGGCTTTTCCTGCTATAA
>JAITVF010000129.1 GCA_031285945.1 Oscillospiraceae bacterium | reverse complement strand
AGCCTATCCTGCTCAAATGTCCTTCGCTAGAAAACGCCGCAAATGTGAGTATGACGCTGATTTCGTTGCTGATGTGCTCTTTGCTCAATTTTAACGGGGTGTTTCATGCGTTCGCCCTGGGGCGATCACGTAAAAAGCCTGTGTTTTGCACAAATTTTTAGGCTGTAACGGGGGCTATTCTTACATGGAGCCCAGCATGTTCAGATCCTGTTCGCCAACGAGTATTGCCGAATCCAGCATAAGCACGATCTTGCCCTCGAGCTTTCCCACGCCCACAATGTAGGTGGAGCCGCGCTCGGCAAGGGCGGGAGGGGGCGAAATGTTTTCGGGGGTGATATCAAGAACCTCGTCTACCGCATCCACGATAAAGCCCACCTGGTTGCCGTTGATTTCGATGATAATTATGCAGGTGCGCTCGGTGTATTCGCGCTCGGAGCGGCCGAAGCGCAGGTTCATGTCAATTACCGGTATAACCTTGCCCCGCATGTTGATTATTCCCTTTACATAGTAGGGCAGCTCGGGCATTGTGTTAATAGGCTGCACCTGAACGATCTCGATAACGCAGGCAATGGGAAGGCTAAAAATCTGCTCCCCCACAAAAAAAGTCAGATACTTTCCTTCCATATCGGTATTTTCCGGCGTGAGGGCAAGAAGCTCCTCCGTGCCGTTCATGCTTTCAATGTCCATAATAATCCTCCTTTAGAATATAAACGTAAGTAATAATCGTACGCGAGCCCGCGCCCTTTAAAGCCTGGGCTTTGTATTTTCAGCTGCCTTCATAACGGCAACATAAACGTCCACCACCATCTGGTATAGCTCCGGCGGTATCTCCTGGCCCATCTTCAAGGAGGCAAGCAGGGTAGCGGCGGAATCGTCGTGGTATACGGTAATTCCGCACTCGTCGGCGATTTCGACTATCTTTTGGGCTACATATCCCGAGCCCGCGGCCACCACTATAGGCGCCGAATTCTCGTCGGAGTTGTATTTTAGAGCCGCCACCTTCATGTCCTTTACGTAGGAGGACTGCTCAGGCGGGCCGTTTCTGGCGGAATCAGACCCTGACATCTATACCCACCTTCCGCTCCATCAGTTTGGGAAAAACCTGGATTATGCTGTGGTGCTTCTTAAGCTCCTCAACGCTAAAGCCCGTCATGGTGTAGCCGTGGGCGGCCGCAAGCTCGCGCAGGGTCTTCTTCATTGCGTTAACTGGCCCCACCAGCGCCTCGGGGCACCACATCGAAATCTCTACCCTCTCCCCCGTCTGCCAGAAGCACAGCTCCATTGAGCCGTGGCTTTCGCTTTCCACCGCCAGGAATACCTTCCGGCCATGCTCGCCTTCCTTTGCGCCCGAGGCCTCCTCGCTGTCGGGGTCGACGTACATCTCGGCGTAAACCCGGTCGTTGCCCATATCCAGCGGCAGAATGTACTGCAAAAGGTTCATAGTGGAGCTCTGGTTGTGCAAGAGCCCCAGGAGCAAATTTTCGGCCTGGCGCAACGCCGCCGGGCTCGAGTCGGAGGAGCGCAGGGTTTCGGAGATTACCTTCGAAATCTTTTCCATCACGTCGTTGCCCGAGGCTTTTACACGCTCCGACGCGCGTGACAGGGCCTCGGTCAGGCTTTTGGCGAAATTTTCGCCCAAGTTCGCAAAGCGCCCAAGCATATCGGTAAAATTCTCGACGCTCTCCTGAATGGCCTCGGGGGTGCCCTTGTCCACCCTTACTATATTGTGAACCACCACCATTACGATATCGCGGATCGATTCGCTCTGGTAATATTTGACTACAATTTCCCCGAGCAGAGGCAGGAGGTTGTTTTTAAGGACCGACGCCGCTTCTTTGGGGTTAACCGTCATCCTGCTTCCGGCAAAGAGAGCGGCGTTATCGGCGGCCCGGGGGCTCTGGCCCTCTCCCTGCCGGACCGGAAGCCCGTTCTCACCCAGTATTATACCATCCTCCGCAGAGCCGGTCATCAGCATACTCTCGAGACTGTCGAGGTACTGGCCGAACTGCGTCCGGTCCTTTGAAAACATATAGTCGAGCAGGTTTTCGCACTGGTAAAGAATCGTCTTGACAGAATTATCGAGGTTGACGTTGTATTCAAAGCTTTTTAAAACGTTGGCGAGCGCTCCCTTTACCGCGGGATTTTGCTCGAAGCGTCCGGCTATGTCCCGCAGCAGGTTGAAGGCGTCCCCCTTAAAAATGGTGGCGGAGGCGTCCTGCTCCATGAGGAGGGCGAAAAGCCGGTCCCCCCCCACGAACATTTGGCTCAAAAGCTGCTTTATGGGGTCGCCGGTGATTATCTCCGAGGTAGAAATCCCCATCTGAAGAATATTCACCATCTTCTGAAGCTGGCCTATCACCTCGGCGGAGCCGCGCAGCACCGGAGCCATTGCCGTACGGCCCAGCATTTCCCGCAATGACCGGCCGCTCGTTTCGTGGTCGAGGATTTTGCTATCGTCGGCCGGCCTGTTTACCTTTTGAGGATTGTTGAGCTCGGCCGCCTGCTCGGTTAGCGGCCTGCTTTTCCCGGGATTTTCCCGGGGGATCAGCGGTGTGGTTACTTTTGTTATTTCTGCCATACATCCCCGTCCCTTTGCAGGAAATCCCGTTTTTTAAGGCACTTTGATAATATGAGATCAATATTTATATTAACCGACATCGTCCTTAAAAGTCAACGCGATAAATTTTACATTATGTATCTTTTTACCTGATAGATTTTCCTGTCGTTTTTTGTTACAATAAGAGGGTTAATGATTGCTCTATTACTATATCGTATTATTGGGGCAGTTCTTTAAGATTAATCGCGCTCAGACACAAAAAGCGTCGCCGCCAGGGAGGTGTTTTACGTGGCCACCGACAGTCTGTTTGGTAATCGCATCCAGGAAGCCTGCATATACTGTGAGTATTCCTACCCCTCCGGCAGAGACGATGCGCTTCTCTGCTTTAAGAAGGGCATTGTAAAGACCGACCATTCATGCTCAAAATTCCGGTATGATCCGCTGATGCGGGTTCCACGCCTACCGCGGGAACTAGAAACCTTCAGCGACGGGGATTTTACGCTGTAGGCGCAACGCCCGCAATACTTTACATAGGAGAGATGACGTTGAAAAAAGCTGGGGCCTTTATGGCGGTTCTGTTGATTTTTTGCCTTGTTTGCGGCGGCTGCGCTCCCCGAGCGCGGGGAGTCTCCCCCGACTTAGTAGGCTACGACCTAAGCGGCGCGAAAACGGCCGAGCCCGAGCCGCCCGCAAGATCGGGGCTGCCCGCGGCTTCCGAATCCGCCTCAGGCGGGACGGCGAGCCTTCCCGCAGCGCCCTCCGCCATGTCCGGCGGCGTCGCTCCCGATTTCGATTTTTCCATCCCAGAAGCCCTTGGGGTAACGGTTCCAGATAAGCAGGTAACGGTCGATTACTCAAGCTATTACATCATGGGCACCTCCGACCCCGACGAACCCTTATCCTTTGACGGCCGGCCCGTGGAACGCCAGGGAACCCGGGGCACTTGGGGCGTGTACGTCCCTTTGGAAATCGGCAGCAATTCCTTTGCCGTAAACCAGTCGGGGAACAGCGTTACCGTCAACATAACCCGCCGCGCGCCTTTCTCACCGCAGCCGATCGACGCGATCCCCCAAAGCTCCGCCTGGCCGGCGATTCAGGGCGGGGTCAAGGTCGGGGGTAAGCTTACTCTTTCTTGCACCGCCCCCTCGGGCGGAACGGTTTCGGCCGCCTTTGGCGGCAAAACCGTAACCCTTCAGCAGCAGTCCAACGAAGAAAATGGCATGCCCGCAACATTCAAGGGCGAGCTTGTGATAGACGGCGATTACCCCGCAAACGCTACTACCCGAGCGGGAAAGGTAACCTACTCACTCAATTACAACGGCGTCGCAACGCTCTGCGAAAGCGCCGGAGAAGTGCTTGTGGCGGGCTCCGGCTCCTATATCGCCATAAGAGTAACGGAATATCAGGGCTTTGTCTATCCCGATCCCACAGTGCCCTCCGTCTTCCGCGAGAAGCTCAAAAGGGGCGCGACCGACTACGTTTATTCCGAGGACAACGAATATTTCAGGCTTTACTCGGGCGGCTACATCCCCAAGAAACAGTGTGAAATAATTGAGGGCGAGGTTAAAATCGGCAACTCGCTTTCGTCCGTAACCCCATATTACGCCTCGCGCCGCGAGGTTTATCGGTTTGACGGTATCTCGCTCACCTCATATTACACGGAATATAAGGACGACGTCTTTTATCTGACCCTTTACAATACTCGCGGCGTTCCGTCCGTCGGCTCGGGCGAATCCCCCCTCTTTTCGTCCGTATCCGGCTCGCAGTCCGAGAACTTAAGCGTAACCTATGCCTTTAACGTAAAAGACCCCAGGCTTTATTACGGCCACAACATCTGGTTCGACGGCGACGATCTTTTACTCCGCTTCCAGTACAGGCCAAAGCTTTCCGCCGATCCCCAAAGGCCCTTTGACGGTATAACCGTCATGCTCGATCCTGGGCACGGCGGAACCGATCCCGGCGCGCTTGGGGTGGCCGCCCTTGTGGGGCCCAACGAAAACCTTTTAAACCTCGCCACCGCCTGGGACGTCCGCGACAAGCTCACCGCACTCGGCGCCGACGTGGTTATGACCCGCGACGGGCTGGACGACACCTTCTCGCTGGATGAAAGGCTTCAGGCGTTTGAGGGAAGCGGCGCCGACTTCTTTATCGCGCTCCACCACAACTCAATGGGCTATAACGTGGATTCGGGAAACGTTACCGGCACCGAAAGCTACTATCACACCTGGATCTCTAAAGACGCCTCTCAGGCTGTTCTTGACGGCTACTGCGCCGTCACCGGCTCCAGTCAGCGGGAATCCCGGCAGGATTATTACAGGGTCACTCTGCTGCCCGCGGCGCCCTCAATGCTGATCGAGCTTGGCTTTATCAGCAACCCCGCCGACTATGAGCGGCTTTGCACAAAGGCGGGAATATCAAAATCCGGCGACGGAGTCGTAGAGGGACTTTTAAGGGCCTTTGCGTAAAATTCCCGTTATGCCCAGATAAACGCCTCATAGCGCAAGCTATGAGGCGTTTTGTTAATTTATCCCCCCTGTCGAAGGCGTGATGTTCTATATTCATGTGGGGCGACCGCTGCGCACCCATCTCACAGCCCTTCCCACCCCTCATTACACAACAGCTCGTCCGGCTGCCTCGGCAAAAACAGTTCGTAGTGGAAATCGGAGTTGCAATAATACTTAATCTTATGGTCGAACACCCGGGTCTTCAAAAAGCTCATGCCGAATGTGAACGCCATCCCCGCCCCGCCGTTCTCGTACTCGTAGCCGTCAAGTAAATACGCGTAACGGCAAAAGGTCTCCGGGTAATAGATCGGGTGCGCCATGATTGCCTTGCCGCCCATCTCGTGAACAAGGCGGATCATTTTATCAACGGCTGTCCGTCTGGTATAGGCGGGCAGCTCTTTGATTCCGAGGCACAGCAGGTGAATCGGCATGGAGCTAATCCGGGCTTCCGGGTCGGTTACTTCGCATTCCGCTCCGGTGATGATCTCGATATCCAGCTTCTGCTTTTTCACATGCTCGGCGGCGTAGAGGCTCGACTGAATCATATCATGATCGGTCAGCGCAATCGCGCCCAATCCGCGCACTTTGATACACCAGTCAATAACTTTACGAATTTTTTTCTTGTCTTTTTCATCGAGAATAATATCCCGCAAATCGTCACAGTTGCCGTAGTATTTATGGGCAAGCGGGTGGATATGCAAATCCGCGCGAACAGCATAATTTGGCTCCTCAACCCATTCCCTCAGGTTCAAGTTAAATTTCTCTTGCACATCCTCGATTATTCTAGAAAGCAACGTAATCGCCACCCTGTTCTACGCTGTTATTTTTGCTGAAACGGGAGCAACAGTCTCGCACCCGAAAACAAAACCGCGCCGACAAACACTTCCCACAGTATGCGAAGAAGTATCGGCGTTCCGTCCGCTATCACGCGGAAGAGCCACGCTTCGCCCAGCGCCAGGCCGGCGAGCAGAGAGACGACTGCCAGCAGCCAGACAAGCCACTGCTTAATATTAACGAGTACGGCGGCGTTGCCGAACGCGTCCCGGTCAGGGGCGCACGAGCTGTTCACATAGACGACGGTGTTGTAGCGATGCTTTGCCCCAGCCGCCTTGACGCCCAGCAAGACAGAATCGCAAAGTCCATGCCGCCCGTCCTGATCGCTCCAGAGCAATGCCCTTAGAATTTCCCGCGCGGTCGGCGTTCCGGCGTTTGTTCCATCCTGTTCAGCTTCAAACAGGTTGCCGATGAATACATTGCAGCCCCGATCAAGCATAAACTTGGCGAGACTGGGGTCATACGCGCTGAAACAGGAGTCGAAGCAGACGATTGCGGGGGCGGGATCGGCAATCAGTGCGCGGTAATTCTTCCCCGCGTCATCCGGGTTCGTGGTGAGAAAACAGTCCCCATTGGGGGAAAGAAAATTAACATAATCCTGCGTGGTTACGATACCGTGGCAGGAAGCATAAAAGGCCGGGTGCTTTTGCAGCGACATAAAATCAGCGGCGGCGGTCTTTGGTGTGACCTCATACATCCGGCCCAGCTTCACTGGCAAATCCGCATAGGTTTCGCGTAGGGCTTTGCGGGTTGTCAGAAAGGGCGTGTACTCACAGCAGAAAATCCCCATGCTTACATCGCCGCTGATTGTCCGCCCTTGCGCTATCCTGTCGTGAATGCGAACGGCACTATACGCCGTCCGCCATGTCTTCGCGCCAACCGATACGGCTTCCCACGGGATTGTGTGGATCGGGTAGGCTAGCTTGCTGGGGGAATCACCCTCGATGTTTAACCCGAGATAGACCCGACCCGCTCTAGCAAGAATACGCAGCCGCTTTCGTATCACATCGGGAACAAGCCCTGTCACATAAGCTGAAACATCCTCGTTGACCACCTTCGACGCGCTGAAGCCCGACATGAACCGCTCGAACTTAGTCGGCTCGATATCGCATTCAGCTGACAGCTCGGCAAGGCGAAAGCTCACGGCCGTGTAATCGCCCTTGTTCCTTTCCCGTATGTGAAGTGTCGTCCACGGCATAGCAATCACCCTTATTTTAGAAGTTCATACGGCATAGTCAAAATTGTTTCGCCCACCATGTCGCCCTGTGCGGCGAGGTGGATGTTGCTGACGCTATTTGACGGCAGCTCGAAGCCCATCGAACCGCCCTCCAGTTCGTCCCAGCCCTCGATCCACCGCTCGTCTGCGTACACTTTGACACGCAGCCAATCGGCCTCGGTCTTACGCATCCGAAACAGAGTTTTATCCGGGTAGTAGGCGATGGAAAAATCCGAGCCATTCTTTAGCGTCCCTATGGTCTCGATAACCCTATCATCGCCCGAGGCGGCCAGAGCGTATTCGTTGACTACCCTGTACGGCGTTGCGGCGATGGTCAACTCGCCCGCCGCCGCGAACCAGATTGCAAGCTGCCTTACCCGCGCTGGAAGCGTTTTCTCCTTCTCGGAGAGCACGCGGAAAAACTCCCCGCACTCCTCGCAGCCGAGAATGTGATGCCCCAGAAGCGGCAGCCGCTCGGTTGGCACACGGTCGCGGAACAGCTCGTATACGTCGTGGGTATACGGGCAATTGGCGGCGTCGCCAACATCGTCCGATCCACGCGGCATCGGCGCGGTGAGAATCTGATAGGTCGCCGCGCACAAATCGCAGGTGCTCAGATGCTCCGCGAGATCGTCCGGGCACTCTACTCCCGGACGATCCAGCAGCAAGTGGAAATCCTCGATGGTTAAATGCTTCATGGCTAACCTCATTCTTTGTTTTTGTTCTGCTTCTCAGCAAGCTGCTCTAAAATTTTCGACAACCAACTGCGAATCGAATCGTATAATACTATGATAAGGCCCAAAAACGGTGGGACGTAAGCAGCCAAAAGAAACCACACGATACATACATCCCGAATGCTGTTCATAGTGTCGTCCAAGTGAGTTGCCTCCCAGTTTAAGATCGACGCAATGCGCCGTCACTGGTCATATCCAATCTCGCTGCTGTGCATAAAAGTGTCGAGCATCCTGCTGCCTCGTTCCACCATACCGCGAACCGCGTCTTTTGTCAGCTTTTTTGCCGCGTCGGGCTTCTCGCCAAGCTCCGCCGCTTTTTTACTTGCGTAATCCTCCCCAAGCCGCGCGAATATCTTGCGGTAGCCGTCCAAACCCTCCCAGCCGTACAGCCGCATGACCTCCAACGCGACTTGGTTATCCACCCGTTGTTTTGCCGTGCACTTTTTTCGATCTTTAAGGAAATATACCTTAAACTCCTCAAAGTCCGGCATCGCGGGTTCTGGTTCGGGCGGTGTTGGCGGTACGTAGGGTGCGCCGACATACTGCGGCGTGCCGTGCTCTTTCAGGGCGGCGAGGGCTGCTGCAAGCTCCTCGGCGGACATATCGTATTGCAAATAGGTAAGCTGCGCCAGATGCCAGCCAACCTTCTTTGGTCTTCCAGTTTTCTCGTCGGGGACGATCTTGCCGCCAACTTGCCCGTCCTTGACGATCTTGACGTCTTTTTCATGCTCGTTCGCGTACCTGCTCATCACGCTCTTCTGCATATCGTTTTCGAGGGAGGTGGTCGAGTGCGACTGCTCCTGCGTGTCGTCGTCATGGCGATGCTCCTCATACTCGATAGCGGGTGCGGACGCGGTTTCCTCCTCTAACATCTCATGGACTTCGTTTCGACTGGCCTGAAACGCGGCGTTGTTTAGAATAAGCTCCTGCCACTCGGTTTTGGTGTGCTTTTCACCGGGAGCGCTCACGCCGTACCCGGTCAGCAGTTCCTTTAGGATCTCGTAAACGCTCCGGCTGCCAAAGACCTCCGCAAACTCGGCGTCAATTCTCGCACGGTATTCGGCGTCCTTGTTGGTCGCCGCTTTCTTCGGTCTGCCCTTGCCGATTTTCCTCACATACAAATCGCGCACGGTTTTCTTTGCGTTGTTATACTGAACCTTAATAAAGTGGTCAAGCGACATGTCGCCATAGCGGTCGAACTTGTGAATCTCCATCGCGATCTTTGCGGCGCAAAAGCTCATGGCCGCGCGATTCCCGATTTGGGCGAGCTCGGGTTCGATCTGCTCCAGCTTATCCAGTACCTTGCCGTTGTATTCGAGGGCTTCCTCGCCGTACTGCCACTTAATAAGGTCAAGCCTCGCAAAATACGCGTTGGGGTTGAGCTGCAACGAGTGTACCGCAAGCCGAATCTTATCGCCCGATTCAAGGCTACTTGGCGACAGCTCGGCGGAAGCAAGATAATCCCTGATATTTTCGCTTGACCCGTCCATAA
>JAITVF010000106.1 GCA_031285945.1 Oscillospiraceae bacterium | reverse complement strand
GATATCGACAACCCCATGTACGGACCAAACGGCGCGGCCTATGTTTTTGGGCCTCAGAAGGGCGCTGACGAGGAAACGGTGCGGTTCCTTGACCGGGGGCTGGTCCACCTTTGCGAGGTAATGCGCCGCGATCTTGGTATAGACCTCGGCGAGACTCCCGGCGGCGGTGCGGCGGGGGGAATGGGCGCGGGAATGCCGGCCTTTTTTGGCTCAGAGCTTAAGATGGGTATTGACGCGGTGCTCGATACCGTCGATTTTGAAAAGCTCGCCGACGGGGCCGATATGATCATTACCGGCGAGGGTAAAATCGACCGGCAGAGTCTTAGGGGAAAGGTCGTGATCGGGGTCTCGCGCAGGGCAAAGCCCCTAAATATCCCGGTCGTCGCCGTTGTGGGCGATATAGGGGACGATGTGGATGACGCTTATAGCGAGGGTGTTTCGGGCATTTTTTCCATCAACCGGGTCGCCGTCGATTTCAAGGCCGCAAGGCTCAGGGCAAGGGACGACCTGGCCCGCACGATCTATAACCTAATGCGTTTTCTCAGAGCGACAGGGCGGTATAGTCGATAAACTTCAAAAGTGGCTCGGCTCCCAGAGGATTTTTTTCGCTGGACTGCTTTCTCCGCCGCATAACGTAAAGCCTCCGGCAAGAAACGGCTGCTGCTTGCGCCGTGCGGGAGGCTTTACGCTTTTCGTAATTTTATTCTGGGGGGTGGGGTTGGTCTTCTTCCGCTTTGGCTTTGGCCCCGCCCCTGGGCCTTCTTTGGGGTTTGTCTGGTTTTTGGATATTAAGGCCCAGGTCTGCGGCGGTCTTTTTATAGAGCGAGTCGATCATCGTTGAGCCGCCCCAGCCCGCCACTCCCGCCGCTACCCCCAGAAGATCGCTGTTGAGGTTGAGCGCGCCTCTGGCAAAAAGGGTCACCAGAAGCCCCGCCACCCCCGAAACAAAGAGCTGGCCCAGAACCCAGCGGACGTCGGCGGCCATTTTTGTTTTCACGGAAAACACCTTGGCGGCGCCAACAAAAACGGCTATCAGAACCGAGGCGGCCACTTCCCACAGCCGCTCGATGTTTACAGGCACCAGCCCTCACCCCATCTCTCGCGCCAGGGCTCCTTTTCCCTTACCAGCCATATATAGCCGAGACAGGCGTTGAGCCAGATAAACATTAGGAACAATATAGCCATTACAATAGTGCTTATCCACTGCCCTATGGTAAAGATGGCGGGAATCCCCGACGAAACGCTATCCCGCGTAACTCCCGTTACAATCAGGTATCTTTCCTCCCCGGAGGCATAGGAAGGCGTCCACCTGAAATAGACCTCAACGTCGCGGTACGCGCCATTTTCGGGCTCAAATCCCACCGTGATTCCGCCCTTATCCAGCGACGATATAGCCGAGTTAAAGCTCTCGCTCAAAAAAGGGTCGAAGCCCGTCTGCCTGACGCGCTCGGAGATAAGAACGTGATTGCCATCCTCGAGCCTGAAGGCCGCCGCGTAGGTGTAGGGCAGGGCGTCCAAAAATTCCGCGCCGCCCCTCACCCGCTTTTCAACGTCCATAGCGTCGCCCTCGGGCGCCGCTTCCAGCCCGGCGCAGAGCATGTCTACGCTGCGGGATGTCTCAACGCGTTTTTCCTCAAGCAGCGCGCCGTTGATTGAACGAACCGTCGCCAGGTTATAATAAGCGTTTACTATAAGAAAAACCAGCGCGAGAAAATATAAAAACATCTTTTTGGGGTCGTTTAGTATCTTTATCAGTATCGCCACGGTTATCACCCGATTTTTATTTATTGTATTTCTTGTCCGAACAGGGCAAGGCGTTGCCTCAGGCCAGTATATGCAGGGTCTTTTCGGGCCGTGCGCCGCAGTACGTATTATAAGCTCAGTTTTTTCCATTATTTACTTTTCGACTTTTATCGATGTTTTTATCGGGCAGCCATAAAGATATACCAAAAAGTAACCGATAATTAAAGAAGATGATGTTAAGAATCAAAACCAAAAACAGGCATGGCTTTTAGACTTTGACTGGGCGTCCGGTAAATTAATGGGATTTTTATCAGCGCATATAAAATTCTCTATTAGTCCGGATTGACCAATTAATCCGGTTGATCCATAAGGGCAGCCTTAGCTGTTCTAGTGCGGGAAGGAGGGCTTTGTTCGCAAAACCTACAGTCGGGTCATATCATAATTTTCAATCGTGTGGCAATACCATCTATAAGTATCGGCGCGCCCTAAACGCGGCCTTCACTTTTTTTGCATAACCGGTCGCGAGCAATTAATTGGAGGATGTAATAATGAGAGACATGAAGGTATCCAGGAAGCTGATTATAAGTTTTCTGATTGTAGTCATCCTGACTGCGGTCGTGGGCGGCGTCGGCATTTTCGGCCTGCTTCAGATCGACGGTAAATACACCGCTATGTACGAAAGCAACCTGGTACCGCTCCCCTATATGAGCAACGTAACCACCGTGTTGCAGCGAATACGCGTCAACCTGCGCGAATTCACCGTGGCCGCTTACTCAGACGACCAGGAGCTGGTCAACAGCGCCAACGCCGCCATTCAAAGCTACCAGGCCCAAATGACCGAAAACCTTAACGCGTATGCAGCGCTGATTTCAAACGACGACGCCAAAGAGACCTTTAACCGCGCGCGCGATTCTTATGATACCGAATTTAAGGCTATGGTGCAAAGCTGCTACGATATGGCCGTAGCGGGCGACGCGGAGGGTATAACGGCGGCGCTTAACGACGGCAGGGCGATGGTCGACAGCATAGTGGCGGATTTTGACCGCTGCATGGAAATCGAGGTATCGGACGCGAGCGCCGTTTCCGACGATAACACCGCCCTTTCGAGGATACTGCTTATCGCTATCATAACCGTTCTGGTCGTGGCTGTCGTGGTTGCGATGATTCTCGCCTTTTATATCTCCGGGCTCATCAGCAAGCCCCTTGTGCTTCTTTCCGGCTTTATGGATAAAGCGGGGCATTATGGCGATATCACGCTGAGTCAGGCGGACGCCGACGCTATTGCCGGCTACGGCAATCTTAAGGATGAAATCGGCCAGACTATAAACACCACCGCCGCCTTTATCGGCCGTATTACCGATATAAGCAAGGAGCTTGAGGAAATAGCCTCGGGCAACCTCGACGTTGAGCTTCCCCTGCTTTCTGACAGGGACGCGATGGGCATCTCCCTCAAAAGCATGGTGGACAACCTCAACGAAATGTTTACCGAGATAAACTCTTCCTCCTCTCAGGTATCCACCGGCGCGGGCCAGGTCGCCGACGGCGCCCAGGCTCTAGCCGCGGGGTCTACCCAGCAGGCGGCCTCTATTCAGGAGCTTTCGAGCTCCATTACGGAAATTGCCGAAAAGACTAGGGACAATTCCCGTAAGGCCGAGCAGGCCGCTACGCTTGCCCACACCATCAAGGGCAACGCCGAAAAGGGCAGCCGCCAGATGGACGAAATGATGACCGCCGTCAAGGATATAAACGAAGCCAGCCAGTCAATAAGCAAGGTTATAAAGACCATAGACGACATAGCCTTCCAGACAAACATCCTGGCGCTCAACGCGGCCGTTGAGGCGGCAAGGGCCGGCCAGCACGGCAAGGGCTTTGCGGTGGTAGCCGACGAGGTGCGCAACCTCGCCTCAAAATCCGCCTCGGCGGCCAGAGAAACCGCCACCATGATCGCCGACTCTATGGATAAGGCCGAGCTTGGCGTCCGCATAGCAAACGATACGGCCGCGAGTCTTTCGGAAATCGTATCGGGAATCGGTCAGAGCAACGCCTTGGTGTCCGAAATTGCCAGAGCGTCCGAAGAGCAGTCGTCGAGTATCTCTCAGATCAACACCGGCATAGATCAGGTCGCTACGGTGGTTCAGCAAAACAGCGCCACCGCCGAGGAAAGCGCGGCCGCCTCGGAGGAGATGAGCGGTCAGTCGGCCATGCTGCGCGAGCTGATCGCGCGGTTCAGGCTGAGGAAATCCACCTCGGGCCGCCAGTCCGTTTCCTCCGACCGAAGGCCGCTCGCCGCTCAAAGACGCGTCGAGTACGCCGGAGACTCCAACACCGGCTTCGCCCTCGAAGGCGACTTCGGCGACGGTACGGATAAATACTAAAATAAACTCATATCAACGGCATCTCCCCCGCCTTTGGCGGGGGAGATGCCGCGTTATAGTGACTAAACTGTCACCAAAAAAGTCACCGGCCCGTCAGATTCCCGCGCTATTATTAGAGCAGCAAAAGGAGGAATCAGAATATGTCAATAGTACAGGTTCAGAATCTTACAAAGGTATACGGCGCGGGAGATACCACGGTAACGGCTCTAGACAAGATTAACCTCATAGTGGAGCCGGGGCAGTTCGTGGCCATAACGGGCGCGTCCGGCTCGGGAAAATCGACTCTGCTGCATCTCATAGGCGGCGTAGACTCCCCAACCTCCGGCAAGGTCGTCATCGAGGGCAGCGACATTTACTCCCTTAACGAGAGCGCGCTCGCAATATTCCGGCGGCGTAATATCGGGCTCATCTATCAGTTTTACAACCTCATACCCGTCCTCAACGTCGAGGAAAACATAACCCTTCCGCTCCTTCTGGACGGCCGCAAGCCGGACGACGCCTTTCTAGCCGATATTATCGCGACGCTGGGGCTCAACGACCGGATTCATCACCTCCCCAACCAGCTTTCGGGAGGGCAGCAGCAGCGCGTCTCTATAGGGCGGGCTCTCGTCAACCGGCCGGCTATACTGCTGGCCGACGAGCCTACGGGCAATCTGGACAGGAAAAACTCGTCGGACATCATGGCGCTTCTGTTGCTGAGCAACCGCAAATACAACCAGACGGTGCTGCTGATAACTCACGACGAAAGCGTGGCGCTTCAGGCCGACCGGATCATCTCTATCGAGGACGGCAGGATTGTCAGAGACGAGGTGATAAGGCGGTGAACCTGCTTTTAAGACTTTCGGCCCGCCATTTGCGCCTCAACAAAAAGCGCAGTGTTATTACCGTTATAGCGATCGCCCTCTCGGTCGCCATGGTTACCGCAATCTCCGGCTTTATCGTGAGCTTTCAGGATCTTCTCTACCAGGATTCCGTCGCCCGCGAGGGCCTGTGGCATGTCAGGTACTTTGGGCTGAGCGAGGAAATTATGGCCAGAGTCGGGGCCGACCCCGCGTTTTCTTCCTATGAGCGGCTCGAGGGCGAAGAGGGCCCAGAGATACGGCTGCTCTTCGCCGAAATAGACCGGCATATTTTCGAGCGTTCGGAAGAAATCTGCCTTAAATACGGAATAGATATATCTCAGGCGCAGTACAACAACAACCTGCTTATAGCTCTGGGAATCATCCCGGCCGGCTACTACGAGCCCCTTTACAGCTTCGCGGCGATACTGCTCTCACTGGTCGCCATAGCGTCGATCATGGTCATACGCAACGCCTTTTCAATCTCCGCCGCCGAGCGAAGCCGCCAGTTCGGGCTCTTAAAGAGCGTGGGCGCCACAGGCTCGCAGATTCGCGGCGCGGTACTCTCCGAGGGCTTTATCCTCGCGGCCTTCTCTATCCCTGTGGGAATTCTTCTTGGACTTTTAGTCCAGTGGGTAGCCCTTTCTATAGCGAACAGCATCATCTCTACTATGAACGCCATCGACTTTATGGCTTCCTTCCGGGTGAGAACCTCTCTTCCCGCGCTGCTGCTGGCCGTCGGCTCGGCCCTGGTTACCATATTCCTCGCGGCCTTTATGCCGGCCTTGAGGGCGTCTAAGATAAGCGCCATCGAAGCCATACGCCAGACCGGATCCATAAAGATGCGCTCAAGTGACGTTCGCGTTCTTCCCCTGACCGGCAGGCTCTTTGGCTTTGAGGGGATTCTCGCCGCCAAAACCATGAAGCGTAGCCGCGGCCGTTACCGCACCACCGTGATCTCGCTGGTTGTGAGCGTAGTGCTGTTCGTGGGGGTTTCGAGCTTCGGGCAGATGCTCATGAAGGCCTCGAGCATGGTATACGAGAACTATGGCAGCAATCTTTTAGTAAACATTTACGGCGAGGATAAGGCTCTTCAGGATGAGCTTGCCGCCGAACTGAGCGCTCCCGGCGCGACATTTTACCCCCACAGAACTCTTAACGCTTCGGTTCTGCTTGACGAAGACTATATGACGCCCGCCGGCCTCGAAATGTTCGGGGGGGAGGTAAACTCGGCCGTTATCACCAGCCTGCCCGACGGTGATTTTAACAGTCTGTGCGAGTCGCTTGGGCTTGACTCTGAGGATTTTATTGGCGGTGAGTCTCCCGGCGCCATACTCATCAACACCTCGGGCACCTTTATAGTGCGGGGCAGGCGGCACAGCTTTACCCCCTACAGCATCTCAGCCGGCCAGACCCTTTCAATCAATCCCGGGAGCTCGATTCACAGCTATGAAACTACTAACGGCTCCCATCAGATTATATATAATGATAACGCAAGCCTGACAATCCTGGCCGAAACGGACGAAATCCCCGTCGCCGTGGGGATAGAATTTATCTCCAACGCCTTAAACCTCATCGTGCCGGAAGCTACGAGAGCCGCCCTTATGCCCGAGAACCAAAGCGATGTTCTGCGCCTCGCCGTTATGACCTCCGACGCGAACGCCTTCGAGGCCCGCGCTAAAGAGCATCTCGCCTCCCGGCTGGGGGAAAACGAGTTCTACATCTTCAACTACGAGGCCATGGCCGAAAACAACCGCAACATCTGGCTTTTAGTCATGATCTTTGTCTACGGGTTTATCGCGCTTTTGTCCCTTATAAGCGTCACCAATCTCGTCACCACCATCTCAACCGGAATCGCGCTGCGGCAGCGGGAGTTCGCCATGCTCCGATCATTGGGCATGACAAAGCGGGGTATAAACAGAACCCTCAGCTACGAGAGCCTCATATGCGGGTTTAAGGCAATTGCCCTGGGCGTCCCTCTGGGAATCGCGGTTAGCTTCGCGATGTACCACGCGCTGGACGGAGCCATGAGCTTTGAGTACATTTGGCCCACTCAGAGCGTAATTATCAGCATAGCGGCGGTTCTCGCCCTCACCCTGCTCACCATGCGGCTGGCGTCGTCTCGCCTGCGAAAGGGGAACATCTCCAGCGCCATGCAGAGCGAGATAATATAATATTTAAAATACTTCTTTCTATTGCTTCCCCCGCCTCTGGCGGGGGAAGCAATAGAGTAATATTATAAAAGCATTTTATTTGCGGATTAATATAAAAAGCTGTCTTTGCTTCTTATGTGCGCCTTGTACTATTTTTTTCTCACTCCCGCTCATTTGCGGCCCGGTAGATTTCCGCCACGTCCCGTCGCGTCAGCGGAACAAACAACCCGGGGTTTTCGCCGGGTGTTTGTGCAAACGCGCTTGCCATCACCGCAATTTCTTCGTCTGTCGCCTTCCTGCCCAGTAGCTGAGGCAGATTTACCGGCATGGCTATT
>JAITVF010000066.1 GCA_031285945.1 Oscillospiraceae bacterium | reverse complement strand
GTTTCGGCGGGCTCAACCGGCGCGCTGGCGGTAGGCGCTTCTACGCTTGTAAAGCGGCTAAAGGGGATAAGGCGGGCCGCAATCGCCACCGTTATGCCATGTATGAACGGCTGCTATATGCTGATAGACGGCGGGGCGAACGCCGAGTGCCGCCCCGAGATGCTCCAGCAGTTCGGCATAATGGGGAGCGCCTATATGGAAAAAGTGCTGAACATAAAAGAGCCGAGTGTCGGTATTATAAACATAGGTACCGAGGAAAACAAGGGCCTTCCCCTACAGATAGAGGCGTCGCGGCTTCTTAAGGCCTCGCCGGTGAGATTTATCGGAAACGTAGAGGCCAGGGAGCTGCCCTTGGGCCGCTGCGACGTTGCGGTTTGCGACGGCTTTACCGGCAACGTGGTCTTAAAGCTGACCGAGGGAATGGGCAAGTGGATTTCCGCCGAGCTAAAAAAGATATTCCTTAAAAACGCGGGCACAAAAATTGCCGCGCTGATTATCAAGGACGGGGTTGACGGATTCCGCAAATCGATGGATTACACCGAACACGGGGGCGCGCCGCTCCTGGGCCTTACAAGGCCGGTTATCAAGGCCCACGGCTCGTCGAACGCCCACGCCTTTAAGAACGCGATCCGCCAAGCTAAAACTATGGTGGAAAACGGCGTGATCGACCTTATAGTAGAATCCCTTAAGGCCGTAAGGGCGGAAGGAGCAGCCGGTGAGGAATGAGCTTTCTCCGCTCGAAGAGCGGATCGGATATCGCTTTAAAAAAGACAGGTGGCTTAAAACGGCGCTGACCCATTCCTCCTACGCCAACGAGGTCAGGGGGGGAGAGAACAACGAGCGCCAGGAGTTTTTGGGCGACGCTGTCCTCTCGATCGTGGTCAGTGATTACCTGTTTGGTCGCTATCATATTCCCGAGGGGGAGCTGACCAGGCTGCGGGCGTCTTTAGTGTGCGAAAAGAGCTTAAGCGAATTCGCGCGGGAAATAAGCCTCGGCGAGGCTCTTCTTCTGGGAAAGGGCGAGGAGCAGACCGGCGGCGCGCAGAGGGCGTCTATTTTAGCCGACGCCTTTGAGGCGCTTATAGCCGCCATATATCTCGACGGCGGAATGAAGGCCGCCCAAGCCTTTATCCTCCCCTTCGCCGAGCGCTCCCTGGATGGCCAGCAGGGAGCATTCACCGACTATAAGACGATGCTGCAGGAAATCGTGCAGCAGAATAAAGGTGAGCTTCTTTCCTACAAGCTGGTGGAGGAATCGGGCCCCGATCACGATAAACGCTTTGTGGTGGAGGTATTTTTAAACTCCAACGTCATAGGCAGGGGCGAGGGCCGCTCTAAAAAGACGGCCGAGCAAAACGCCGCCCGCGAGGCTCTGAGCCTGATGGGCCAGTGAAAAAGCACGCGAACGTCGCAATATTCGTCCCGCACCAGGGCTGCCCCGGCGAATGCGTATTTTGCGATCAGCGCGCCATATCGGGCGGAAGCGAGGCTCCTTCCCCACATGATGTCGTCCGGCTTCTCGAGGAAGGCAAAAGAACCCTCGGCCCCCGCGTTGGGGAAGCCGAGATCGCTTTTTTCGGGGGGAGCTTTACCGCAATCGACCCGGAATACCGCAAAAGCCTGCTTATGGCGGCGGAGCCGTATCTCGGGAAGGACAGCTACGCCGGCATTCGCGTTTCCACACGGCCCGACGCTGTTGACCGTAAAATTCTCGTGGAGCTTAAAGGCCGCGGCGTAACGGCCATAGAGCTGGGCGCGCAGTCAATGGATAACACGGTTCTTATCGCGGCGGGCAGGGGGCATACCGCCCGGCATACTGAGGAAGCCTCGCGTCTTATAAAAGAAGCCGGATTTTCCCTGGGGCTACAGATGATGACTGGCCTGCCCGGCGATTCGGACGAAGGGGCTCTTGAAACGGCCCGCCGGTTTATAGCCCTTAAGCCTGATACTGTGAGGATATATCCCGCGCTGGTCCTTAAGGGGACGAGGCTCGAGGAGCTTTACAGGGCGGGCAGCTATACGCCGCAAAGCCTTAGGGAGGCTGTAAGCCTCTGCGCCCGCCTGCTTGGGGAATTCACCGGCGCCGGAGTGCGGGTTATAAGGCTGGGGCTTCACGCCGGGGAGAGCCTCGCGCGGAGGATTGCCGCAGGCCCATGGCATCCCGCCCTGCGCGATCTCGCCGAGGGCGAGGTAATGCTTAAAAAGGCAAGGCTTGCGGTCGCCCTTTTAAAGCCCGGTCCGGTGGAGCTTTTTGTGGAGCCGGGCGGGGAAAGCCGTATGGCGGGCCAGCGGCGGGTAAACCTCAGAGCGCTTGAGGATATGGGCTATCCCGCCGTTATCAGGCCCCATCCGGGGCTCGGGTACTTGCAGGTTATGGCGGCTGATGGAAAATAAGAAGCTGTGTTTATTGAGCTAAATGGACGGAGCTATATTATGCGTTTGCGGAAGCTGGAGATTCAGGGGTTTAAGTCCTTCCCCGATAAAACAGTCCTCACCTTCGATACCCCCATTACCGCCGTGGTGGGGCCTAATGGCAGCGGGAAATCCAACATAGCGGATGCGATACGCTGGGTACTGGGGGAGCAGTCGACTAGGACTCTGCGGGGCGGTAGGATGGAGGACGTAATATTCGGCGGCACCCCCGGCAGGAAGGCCCTTGGCTACGCCCATGTGCAGCTTGTCATAGACAATACCGCCGGAAGGCTGCCCGAGCGGGGTGAGGAGATCACCATCGCCCGGCGACTCTACCGCTCGGGGGAAAGCGAATACCGCTTAAACGGGGTTATGGTGCGGCTTAAGGATATTCATGAGCTCTTTATGGACACAGGCCTTGGCCGGGACGGCTATTCAATAATAGGCCAAGGCAGGATTGCCGAGATAGTTTCGGCAAAGCCGGCCCAGCGCCGCGAAATCTTTGAGGAAGCGGCAGGAATCTCCAGGTTCCGCTATCGCAAGGAGGAAGCTGAGCGCAAGCTCCTGGGGGCGGAGGAAAACCTTGTACGGCTGCGCGATATCCTGGGGGAGCTTGAGGGCCGGGTGGAGCCTCTTAGGGAACAGAGCGAAAAGGCCGCTGAATTCCTTAAGCTCAGCGAGGAGAAGAAGATCCTCGAAATCTCACTGTGGATGGGGAGCATCGGAAGCTTAAAGGAGCAGGCCGCAGCCCGGGACGACAGTATATATCTCGCCAAAAACGAATACGAGGCGCTGGAGGGTGAGGGCGAAAGGCTCTCAGCCAAAATTGAGGCGGGCTACAGTCTTATGCAGAGCCTTGCGACCGAGGCGGAAGGCAGTCGGGCCGAGATAAAGGCCCTTGAGGCACGGGCCTCCGCGGCCGATTCCGAGATTGCTGTCCTGCAAAACGATATCCATCACGCGCGGGTTGGTATAAGCGCGATAGAAGAAGAGGAAAAGACAGCCGACCTAAGCTCGGGCGAGATGCTTATTCACAAAGCGCGAAAGGAAGAAGCTCTGGAAGAAAGGCGGGCGGAGCTTGAGCTCCTTAAGGAGCGGGTCGCAGCCTCCGACCTAAGGCTTGCGGAGCAGCGTGAGCTTATTAATAAGGTGGCGGGGGAGCGTGCCGAGCTGGGTGTTCGCCGGAACGCGGCCGAGGAGGCCATAAGCGAGGCGAGACTTAAAAAGGCGACCAGCGCCTCGGCCTTGCGCGAAAGCCTCTCGCGGCTCTCGGCTCTGCGCGAGGCCGAAACCGCCCAGGACAGTAATGTAGAGGAGCTTTCGGCCGCCATAGAAGAATGCGAGCGTGAAATAGAAGAGCAAGAGGAGCTCATATCCTCGCTGGAAAA
>JAITVF010000028.1 GCA_031285945.1 Oscillospiraceae bacterium | reverse complement strand
GGGCAAAATGGATGAGCTTGGCTTTAACGGCTGCCTTGCGGAGGGAATGCGCGCCTGCGTAAAGCGCTGCCGCGAGCTGAGCCGCTGAGCATGTAAAGTTCTGGCGGGGTGTCCGGGCTCATATATATATTTATGGCAGCTATATTTGCGTAAAGACAAGAGGCTGCGCTCTAGCGGGCTTAACGGCGGTATTTGTGAAAAAAGATCCGCAAATAAGGCCGTTGAGCCGATAAGCACAGCTTCTGAATATGAGCTTATGCGGAGGATTTATAACAGTGCCAAGGTCAAACGTAGGCCCGGGGGGGAAGTACTACGCCCGCTACATAAGGCAGTACACTAAGAAGAACAGAACCGTTATAGCGCTGGGCGGCATTTTTATAATCGGCGTTATAATCGGCTGCTTGCTGCTACGTAACGCGGGCGGGGACGCACTTAGCCTGGTTGAGAAAATGCTGGGTAATCAGGCTGCGGCGCGGCGCGGCTACAGCCTCTACGAAAATTTCCTCTCGGCCCTTTCCTCCTCCATGATTTTTGCGGGAGCTCTCTTTGTCTGCGGGTTCTGCGCCATAGCCCAGCCGGTTATCGCGGCGGCTCCCCTGATAAGAGGGCTGGGCTTCGGTTTTTGCGTGTCCTCCCTTTACTCCCGCTACGGCTCCTCCGCAATCGGCTTTGTGGGGGTTTTGCTTTTGCCTGGAATGCTTTTTTCCACAATGGGCGTGCTGATCGGCTGTAAGGAGGCGCTCAGGCTTTCGGGCGGAATACTGCGCGCAATTCTTACCGGCGCTTCTTCGGAGGGGGGCGGTTCGGTAAGGGCCTACTGCCTGGGATTTGTGCTGGCGGCGGGATTTTGCGTTGCGGGGGCGATTATTGAGGCGGCGCTTTACTTTTGGTTTGCAAATTCGTTTGTTTTAGGGTAGAATAAAAGGTGAGATTTTGCGCGGCATTTGCCCCCTGAGCTGCGCGGGGCGAAACGGAGGACTCGGCTTGCTTACCCTAAGGCAGACGGCGGACCGCCTGTTAAGGAGCTTTTCGGAGTTTGGCGGTCTTATTCTGCGGGAGACGCCCCGGCTTATACTTCTCAACATTCTTTTTTGGGGCACCGGACTGTTTGTGGTTACTCTTCCGCCGGCCTTAACGGGGCTCTTTGGCGTGCTTTCGGATTATACTGTCAATAAGAGACCCGAAACTACGCTGTCTGGCTACTGGGATTATATGACGGCCCGCCCCCTCAGATCGCTCTTTATAGGGACGGGTTATGCCGCCGCAGTTTTCGCAGCCTTTTCGCTCGCCGGTTTTTACCTTGGCGCCGCAAGCGAGGGACAGGCTCTTATGTATTTGCCGTTTGCCCTGTGCGCCTTGCTCTGCGTATTCCTTTTGTGGTGCGGGTTTTATCTTCCGCTGCTACTTGCGGCCGGTTTGCCGGTACCGGTTATCATAAAGGGGGCGTTTTTGCTGGCCGCCTGCTTCCCCCTCCTCAACGCAGCCCTGCTTGGTTTCTTGGGCCTCATGGCTATGACTGCGTATTTTCGCCCGGCGGTTGCAATGGTGTTTTTCGCGGTTGCCGGGTTCTCTTTTTGGGGACTTCTTATCGCGCACCTTTGCCTGCCCAACGCAAATGAGCTTGTAATACGCCCGTATGAGCTTAGGATGAGCAGGCTAAGGCGAACGGGCACAAACGCTAGTCGGGATTTATAAATTTGCCTTCTTTGGAGGAGCCTCGTGAAAATAAGTAGGTGGAACCTTCCGCCCGCGCCGGATCAGGAGGCGGTTGGCGAGCTTATAAGGGAATGCGGCGCTTCGCCTCTTCTGGCAAAAATTCTATGCGCGAGGGGGTATTCCGGCACTGCCGGGGTGAGGGCGCTGAAAGCCCCCGGAGCGCTGAGCGACCCTTATATTCTTAAGGATATGGGCAAAGCCGTAGAGCGCATCCGGGAGGAGATCGCCGGTGGCGGGCGGATCGCGGTGTTCGGCGATTACGACTGCGACGGTATAACCGCCACGGTAATTATTACAGGCTACCTGCAAACAGTAGGGGCAAACGTGATATATTATGTGCCCGACCGCGAGTCGGAGGGCTACGGCATGAACAATAAGGCTGTGGATTTCTTAAGCGGCCAGGGCGTATCCCTGATCATTACGGTGGATAACGGGGTCTCTGCCCATAACGAAATCGCATACGCGAAAAGCTTGGGTATCGACGTGGTGGTAACCGATCACCATACCCCCCGCGAAACCCTGCCAGACGCCGTCGCGGTGGTGGACCCTCACCGCTCCGATTGTGAAAGCGGGCTTAAGGAGCTTTCGGGCGCGGGCGTTGCCTTTAAGCTGGTCTGCGCGCTGGAGGACGATGGGGACGGCTCTGAAACGCTTGAATATTACGCCGATCTTGTCATGATCGGAACCGTTGCCGACGTGGTTCCCCTGACGGGGGAAAACCGGTTTCTTGTCTCACGGGGGTTAATCCATCTTGCGCAGACCGAGCGGGTGGGGCTCAGGGCTCTTATGGACCGCTGCGGGGCGGGGGACAAGGAGCTTACCGCCGGGACGGTGGCCTTCACTATAGCCCCGCGACTCAACGCCGTGGGCCGTATGGGTAGCGTGGACGACGCGATTGAGCTTCTCCTCACCGACGACGCCCGCCACGCCGTCGAAACCGCAGAGCTTATCGACGGCTGCAACAGTCTGCGAAGGAAAACTGAGGATGAAATACTCGAAAAAATTGAGGATATTTTAAAAGCGAATCCCGGGCCATTAAAAGAACGGCTGCTTATTATAGGCGGAGAAGGCTGGCACTGCGGCGTTGTGGGAATAGTGGCCGCGCGGGTGATGGAGAGATTCGGAAAGCCGGCTATAATATTCTCAATTGCCGACGGCGAGGCCAGGGGCAGCGCGAGAAGCATGCCGGGGTTTTCCATGATCGAGGCGGTTTCGGCCTGTAGTGAGCACCTTGAAAGATTCGGCGGGCACCCCCTGGCAGCCGGCATGAGCCTGCCCCTGGAAAAGCTCGAAGCCTTTACAGAGCAGATTCAGAGGTGGGCAAGGGTTAATCATCCTGTGATGCCCTGGCGCGAAATCGATATCGACTGTGTCGTCTCCCCAGGGGAGCTCACCACCGAGGCCGTGGAGTCAGTTTCGGCCTTGGAGCCATTCGGAGAGGGAAACCGCCCGCCCTGCTATCTCCTGCTGGGAATGACCGTTGAGCGGATAACGCCCACCTCAGACGCAAAGCACCTCAGGCTGACTATGACCGGGCAGGGAAGCACGGTGTACGCGGTTCTCTTCCGGACGGCTGAGAAAGCCTTTGCCTACAGCCCCGGGGATATTGTCGACGTGGTAGCCGAGATTACGGCTAAGACTTACAACAACAGGCGGACCCTTTCCGTCATAGTCCGTGACCTGCGAAAAAGCGGAATAGATCAGGAGGGCATAATAAGGGATATCTCCCTTTACGCCTGCCATACAAGGGGAGAATACGATCTTATAGAGGACAAAAAGGCCCTAAGGCCCGACCGAGATGAGATCGGAGCCGTATACCGCTATCTAAGGCGCTGCAAAGACGGCTTTCGCCACGGGGCTGCCGAGCTCTGCTGCCGTCTGGCCGATATGGGAGTTCCCGCGTTAAAGACGCTGATCGCCATCGACGTGCTCACAGAGCTCGGGCTCGTTGCCCGTGGGAATGATATGGGTGAGGAAGGCCTGTTTACAGTCCCCAACCCCTGCAAGGCTGAGCTTGAATCCTCCGTGATACTGGCCGCGCTTAGCTGATTAGCCGACTATACATACTCTTTAAAGAAGTGGTGAGCCTTGTACGTATTTGACGACCTGCTTAAAATCCTGCAACAGAATGACGGCGGCTTTGATCTTGAGAAGATCCGCAGCGCGTACGATACCGCGGAGGCCGCTCACAAGGGGCAGCTGCGCAAATCGGGCGAGCCTTACATTTCGCATCCGGTGGCGGTCGCCATTATTCTGGCCGATTTGGGGATGGATACCGAATCCCTTGCGGCGGCGCTTCTTCACGACGTGGTGGAGGATACCGAGGTCAGCATAGATTCGGTGCGAAAAAGCTTTGGGGAAGAAACCGCGCGCCTTGTGGACGGCATGACCAAGCTGGGCAAAATCCCGTTTTCCTCCCGCGAGGAGCAGCAGGCCGAAAACATACGCAAGATGCTTATCGCCATGGCCCAGGACGTGAGGGTCATCATCATAAAGCTCGCCGACCGTCTCCACAACATGCGCACCCTCGACCATATGAAGGAGCAAAAGCAGCGGGATATAGCCCTCGAAACCATGGAGCTTTACGCCCCCATAGCCCATCGCCTCGGAATCCATACAATAAAGGACGAGTTCGAGGATACGGCCCTTCGCTATCTGGATCCGGTGGCCTACGAGGAGATCAGCGAGATGCTCCACGAGGGGGACGAGGAGCGCCAGTCCTTCCTCGACCTCATAATACAAAAGATCACCGACCGGCTCAACGGCCATTACGGTAATATTTCGATAGACGGCAGAATCAAGAGCTATTACTCAACCTACCGCAAGCTCTACGTTCAGGGCTACGCGGTGGACGAAATCTACGATATCTACGCCGTGCGGATAATTGTCGATACCATAAACGAGTGCTACAACGTCCTGGGCGAAATCCACGATATGTTCCGCCCCATACCCAACCGCTTCAAGGATTACATCTCCACCCCCAAGCCCAATCTTTACCAGAGCCTGCACACCACTGTTTTTGATAAGGCGGTTACACCCTTTGAGGTGCAGATAAGAACCTGGGACATGCACCACACGGCCGAATACGGCATTGCCGCCCACTGGAAATATAAGGCCGGGGTGCAGGGCAAGGATTCGCTAGAGGATAAAATCGCCTGGGTTCGCCAGCTTTTGGAATCACAAAAGGACTCGGTCGACGTTCAGGAGCTTTTGGGATCTATTAAGAGCGATCTTTCGACCGATGAAATATATGTATTCACTCCCAAGGGTGACGTTATAACCCTGCCCATGGGCGCGACCGTAATCGATTTTGCCTACGCCATACACACGGCGGTGGGCAATTCCATGATAGGCGCCAAGGTTGACGGGCGAATGGTATCTCTCGACACCGTTCTGGAAACGGGAGAAATCGTTACGATTCTAACGACAGGCGCCAGAGATCACGGGCCCAGCAGGGACTGGATCAAAATCGTAAAGGCGTCCTCTACCCGCAATAAGATCCGCGCCTGGTTCAAAAAGGAACGCCGGGAGGAAAATATTCAGCAGGGGAGAAACGACCTGGAAAAAGAATTCAGGCGCAACAACATCCTGCTCGAGTCGCAGGAGATGGAAAGGTTCCTGCGCAAAATTGCCAAGAGCCAGCGGCTTAACACGGCCGATGAGTTTCTGGCGGCTCTGGGCTACGGCGGTATATCCCTTTCGCGGATCATTCCCCGAATAAAAGAGATGTACGCCAAAGACTACCGGGATACCGGCGAAAAGGAGCTTAAACGCCAGATAGAAAAGGCCGCCGAAAAGAAGCCGGGCAAGGCCTCTGGCGGCGTTATAGTCGAGGGGCTGGACAGCTGCCTCGTAAAATTCTCAAAATGCTGCAATCCACTCCCGGGCGATTCCATAATAGGCTACGTCACCCGCGGCTTCGGGGTGTCGATACACAGGCGCGACTGTGTCAACGTGGATATAGAGGACCCCAACCAGCGCGAGCGCTGGGTAAGCTGCGAGTGGTCGGCCGCATCCGCCAAAGAGCTTTTTAAGTCTACGGTAGATATCTTCGGCCTTGATCGCCCCGGGCTGCTGGTGGATGTTTCCATCGCCCTTAATAATATGCACGTGCCCGTCTATTCCCTTATAGCCAGGGAGCAGCCCGACAGCAAAACGGCTATACAGATCACCTTTGGGATATCGGGGCTGGATCAGCTCAACTATATTATCCGCGCCCTATGTAAGCTCCAGGGGATTGAGCGGGTAGACAGGACAACGCAATAAAACA
>JAITVF010000001.1 GCA_031285945.1 Oscillospiraceae bacterium | reverse complement strand
ATGGATTACGCAGCCAAATCACTGGAAAAGCATGGGGAATGGAAGGGCAAGCTCGAAGTTATTGCAAGGTGTCCCACCGAGAGCACCGAGGATCTTTCACTCGCCTATACGCCCGGGGTTGCGCAGGCCTGCCTTGAGATTCAAAAGGATATCGATAAAAGCTACGAGCTCACCCGCCGCTGGAACATGGTGGCCGTGGTGACCGACGGCTCAGCGGTTCTGGGCCTTGGCGATATCGGCCCCGAGGCGGGGATGCCGGTCATGGAGGGTAAATGCGTTCTATTCAAAGCCTTCGGCGGGGTAGACGCCATTCCCCTTTGCGTGCGCAGCCAAAGCGTCGACGATATTGTAAACACCGTAAAGCTTCTGGCCGGCAGCTTCGGCGGGGTAAACCTCGAGGATATAGCCGCGCCCCGCTGCTTTGAAATCGAGCGCAGGCTCAAGGAATGCTGCGATATTCCCATTTTTCACGACGACCAGCACGGCACCGCCGTGGTAACGCTCGCGGGTCTTATCAACGCGCTTAGGCTTGTAGGCAAAAGGCTTGAAGAAATCCGCGTGGTTACGAGCGGCGCGGGAGCCGCCGGTGCGGCCATCACAAAGCTTCTGGTTGCCCTTGGCTTAAAAGACGTCGTCATGTGCGACCGCACGGGCGCCATCTACGAGGGGCGCGACGGCCTCAACGCCGAAAAGCAGGAGATGGCCCGCATCACCAACCGCCGTATGATTAAGGGAACTCTGGCCGACGTTATAAAAGGCGCCGACGTATTCATCGGCGTTTCCGCCCCCGGCGCCGTCACCACCGAGATGGTCAAGACTATGGCCAAGGACGCGATTGTTTTTGCCTGCGCAAACCCCACGCCGGAAATCTTTCCCGACGACGCTAAGGCCGGCGGCGCGGCCGTTATCGCAACGGGGCGCAGTGATTTCCCCAACCAGATAAACAACGTGCTCGCCTTCCCCGGTATATTCCGCGGCGCTCTGGACGTGCGGGCGAGCGATATCAACGATGATATGAAAATAGCGGCCGCCTACGCTATCGCCGGTCTGGTGAGTCCCGCCGAGCTCAAGGCCGATTACATCATCCCCGCCGCCTTTGATCCGCGCATCCGCGAAGCGGTGGCGAGCGCGGTTACAGCGGCGGCGAGAAAAACCGGAGTGGCGAGAATATAGAGTTGATCGCGCCTATAATACCGGCCCGCGGTAAAAAGCCGTTTTTGCCCCTGCGCCATGAAAACACCGACATGCCGTGTGCCGAGCCCCGCAGGGCTATTGACAAGCCGCCTAAAATATGTTAGGGTTTCCACAATAGGGAAAACTTAACAGCCAGATAGAGGCGCGGAATCCATAAGTACCGGCTTGCGAAGGACGCGGAGGAGCGTGCGGGGCGGAAAAGGGGCTTTCGCCGAAGCTCGGGAGCGGGCCCCACCGCTACCGCGCTGGTAACCGGCAGAATATGCCCGTTACTGTCACCTGCGGTGAAGCGCTATCGTAAAACGGCTTACTGTAAAGAGCCACAGCGCGTTTTTTTGCCGCTGCGGCTCTTTTTGTTTTGCCTTATTCCGCCCCTTTTTCAGGCTTGCGGCATGTGAGGGGGGGGGGCGTCTTGGCATTACGATTTATTTAAGGATGTGTTTTTTATGGCAACCGTCACCCGTCGCGTTTTGATTCCGGTCCTTGTAGCCCTTGCTCTGCTTGCAATGCTGGCGACCCCGGCCATGTCCTCAGAGGGCGAGGCGACGGCCGGCCCCTTTTACGGCACCGCGTTGTCCCTTTTGCCCCCCGTAATAGCGATTGGGCTCGCGCTTATTACAAAAGAGGTTTACAGCTCGCTCTTTATCGGCATACTTTCGGGCGCGCTTCTGACCGCAAACTTTAACCCCTTCAACTCGGTTGTGGCCATATCCGACATGCTAACAGGCAAGGTCGCCGATCAGTGGAACGCGGGAATACTTATCTTTCTCGTGCTGCTGGGGGCTCTGGTAAGCCTCATGAACACGGCGGGGGGCTCGGCGGCCTACGGTAAGTGGGCAAGCCGCAAGATTAACTCAAAACGCGGCGCACTGCTTTCAACCTTTGGGCTGGGGGTTCTTATCTTTGTGGACGACTACTTTAACTGCCTTACGGTGGGCAGCGTAATGACCCCCGTAACCGACAAGCAAAAGATTTCCAGGGCAAAGCTCGCTTACCTTATAGACGCGACCGCCGCCCCTGTCTGCATAATCGCCCCCATCTCAAGCTGGGCGGCGGCCGTCACCTCATCGGTCAACAGCGACGCTATCGACGGGTTCGACGTCTTTTTGCGGGCCATTCCCTACAATCTTTACGCTCTGCTCACCATGGCCATGGTCATCATCATAAGCGCCTTAGGCTTCGACTTTGGCCCCATGAAGCGCCAGGAGCATATCGCCCACACCACCGGGAATTTATTCGGCGGCGGCAAAAACGAGTACGTAAGCGCGTCTGAGCAGGCCGAGCCCAGTCCCCGCGGCCGCGCCTTTGACCTTATACTGCCGGTTCTGGTTCTTATCGGCTGCTGCATCTTTGGCATGGTCTACACCGGCGGAATACTCGACGGTGTGGGCTTTATCGCCGCCTTTCGCGACTGCGACGCCTCCCGGGGGCTCGCCATAGGCTCCATTATCGCGCTGCTCTTTACATTCGTTCTCTATGTGCCACGCGGGGTAGTGTCCTTCAGGCAGTTTGCGGGCAGCCTGCCCGAAGGCTTCCGCCAGATGATCCCGGCCATACTCATACTCACCTTCGCGTGGACCCTGAGCGGATTCTGCAAGGACGGCCTGGGCGCCGGCGCCTTTGTCGGAGGCCTGGTTGAGAGCGGCGCCGCGGTAAGCGCCTTTTTACCCGCCCTTATGTTTGCGGTGGCGCTTGGGCTCGCTTTCGCGACCGGCACCAGCTGGGGCACCTTCGGCATACTTCTGCCCATTTGCCTCCCCATATTTCCCGAAATGAGCGAGCTGCTGATCATCACCATCTCGGCGGTGCTCGCGGGCGCGGTCTGCGGAGACCACATATCCCCCATCTCCGACACTACCATAATGTCCTCCACCGGCGCGCAGTGCAATCACATCGCCCATGTTTCCACCCAGATCCCCTACGCCATGGTTGTGGCCGGCGTGTCCTTTATAGGATATATCATTGCCGGATATGTGCAAAACGCGGCCATTGCCCTATCTGTCAGCGGCGTGCTCTTAGTTCTTATCCTGCTGATTATACGGGCCTTTTCAAATAAGACGGCGGGGGAAGCAATAGAGTAATATTATAAAAGCATTTTATTTGCGGATTAGTACTAGGGCTTGTTTGATAAATAGAGCAATGCGCCAAAATAACCGGGAATTCGATGCCGTATGGCGCGCATTGCTCTATCGGCCATATCCGGCGGTTGCCACCCGCAGGTGGCGAGCCGGATGGCCATGCCCGTTATAGCAATTGTAGATAAGACTTTTTCCGCTCATTTCTTACAATTGCTATAAAATCAACGGGCGGGATACTTTTTTGAGGTATCCCGCCCGGGCTTTTGCGTTATGTATCTTTTTTAGCCCTCAGCCCGTCTTTAAAACCTGACCCTTCCACATGAGCCAGAGAAGCGGGTCAAGTACGCGGTGAGGGGCGACTCGCAGAATCTCGTTTCGGCTGCCCGGCTGCCCGCCTAAGGAGCTTAGCCCAAAAAATGCGCTCTTTGTGAACTGGCTTTCCACATGGGCTATAAACTCGCGGCCTCCCCAGCTTTCTATAAGGCTGCGGGTTTCGAGGTCACAGCTCGAAAAATCGGTGGCGCTCAGCATGGGGCGGCGCAGATGGCGGCTGGGGTCGGCCAAAAAGCTCGCCTTATCGAGAAAGGGAAACATCGTATCCATTTTTGTAAGGCATACCGCTATTGGCATGGGAAGCTTTTTATCCACCCCTTCCATAGAAAGCCCGGCACGGATAAGATGAATAGTCCGCAGCAGTAGCTTTTGGGGATTATCCTCAACAGGGGCCGCAGTTTTTTTGCGACGCCCCTTCCCCAGGGCTTCGCGGGGGGCAGGGAACTGCCTTGGGTCTATAAGAAAAAATATGGCCGAGGAATGATAAAGGCTGCGGTTGTAGCGGGACATCTGCTGCTCGCTTTTAAAGGTAGCGCCGCAGGAATCGTAAAGGGTGAGCCCCAGCGCCCGCCCTGCGTTTTCCTGGCCGCCGAAGACAAGCGCCCAGGTTAAGGGGTCGATTTCCTCATCGGTTGCGGGAACGCAGATTCCCTGCTCGTAAAGGGGGGTGTGGTAAAGCCGCTCATACTGGCTCATGGTGCGGTCCCCGCCGGTGGGATAAAGGGCTGCGCCGTGCAGGCGGCCAAAATCTCCGCCCAGCTCGTGGAGCATTGTGGCCAGCATACAGGATTTTCCCGAGCCGGTAGCCCCCACCAGGGAGATGGAAAGGGTTTCTTTGGCGCCGGCCGAAAGATCGGTCGAAAACCCGCATTCCCTGCAAATGCGCACGGTAAGCCGTGAGCCGCAGGCCGGGCAGACCGGCTTTTTTCCGGCGCCCGGCAAAGCCTCCGCATCCTCCAGCGGTATTCCCGCCCGCCCGCAGTGGGGCGCGGAGCAGGAAAGCCCCGCCCGCTCGGCCGGCGCAAAGCACCTTGGACACTCTTTCATGGTTAAGGACCCCCGCGTATAGTTGTTAGGTAATCACTGATTTATTGTGTTTTCCCCGCCTTTGGCGGGGAAAACACAGCATAATGCCGTAGCTGTAAAAAGCAAATTATTATTAAATCAGCGGTTACTTAGAAAATGGGAATTAGAAATTAATTACTCTAAAGGCATGTATGGGCGATCCGCGATCGCCCGCGGGATATAAACGCCGGCCCCCGTCAGGTAATCTTAAGCTCGCTCGAGGGGAGCAGGCGAAAGCCGCGGTAGTAATTGTCGTCGGCGAAAAAGAGTCTCAAACAGGTTTCGGGGGGGACTGGGTCAACCTGGTACTGGAAAACAACCTCGCCGTTTACCCGTGTCTCCTGGTTCAATTCAAACATTACCTCGCCGTCCGCGCGGCTGAGTGGGAGCCTGTCCCTGCGGCCTACTATGAGGGCTGTGGGCATGGTAAAAATTTTAGGGCCCGAAAGTGTCAGGCTGAGCTCGGCCTGCTTTCCTATCAGCTTTTTTTTGTAGGCAAAGCGGTAAAAGATCTCCTGTCTGGGCTGGTTGCTCCAGGCTAAGGCCACCCCTTCTGAGAACTCCTCGCCCTCCGCCCCCTGATATACGGCGAATACCTTAAAGTAAAAGCTCCCGCCCGCCGGCCGTTTGATTATCACGCCCGCGTCGTAATCGTATTCTTCCTTTGTTACCCGAATAACGCCGGCGCCAAGCTCCGCCGGCGAGGCCGGGTAGCCGTCGGGGCGGTAAACGACCGCTATTTCGTTAAGGCCCGGGGGCCAGCGCATGTTCAGGCAGAGATCGCCGTCGATAAGATCGGCGGTAAGCTCGGTAACGTCGCGCAGGTTGGTGAGGTAGCAGGGCTCGCCCACCGCCGCGAATTTGCCGAAGAGGGTGGCCGCAAAAATAAAAGCGCCGCCCGTAAAGCTGTAGCGAAACCGCCCCGAGTCGGCGGTTCTTGCGTGTAGCGAAAGGTTGCGGTAGCTGCCTAAAAGCTCCTGAACGGGAAAAATCTCCCCCGTTTTGAATTTGGGCTTTGTATTGCTGGCAAGAAGTATCAAATCGCGGAGCTCTGGATTGTTCCAGTTTACAACGTACTCGTTGTCGCCGTACTGGCTTGCGGCTATGGCGAGTCGGTCGGTGGGGGCGAGTATCCGGTGGGGGGTGATCATTTCGCAAACGCCTTTGGATTGCAGCCTCTTGCCCTCAACCTGGTAAACGGCAGAGAGGTAGTACCAGTATTCTACGTCGTTTTTTATCCTGGTGTCGACAAATCCGTCGACCCTGCCCGTTTCCAGGAGAACGCCCTCTCCCGGCGCCTCGGGGCGCTCGCCGCCCAGCTTTCGCCAGATTATGACCTCCTTTATGTCGGGGTTGAACCGCCAGGATATCTGCGCGCCCTGGTCGGCGGGGAGAATCCGCAGATTCTCAAGCTCGGGTATGAGGGTTACCGGCCCGAAGGAGGCCCCGTTTTTAGAGTATATCGTGCTTCTTTTTGTAAAGACGCGGTAGTAATAATCGGCCAGGGGATCGGCGGCCCGGTCGACAAAGGAGCAGGCCTGACCCTCGTAGATAACGTCGCCGTCAAATGGGGTAAGGGGAACCGAGCCCTTAAGGCGAACCAGCAGGTAGGTAGCGGCTCCGGGCGCGCCGGCGTCCGACCAGCCCAGCCGGACAACCCTGCCCGCCACCGAGGCGCTCAGGGAGGTGGGGGCTTCGGGCGGGTGGCCCGAAAGAAGCCTCTGCACCTCCAGCGAGTCGGAAACCGTCCGCTCAAGCCGCATGAGCAGCGGAACATCAAGGTCGGGGGCGCCCGCTATCGCCGCGAGCTGCGCCTCAAGGTCGTCGAGCACCCTGCGGACCTGGCGTACCGTCGCCGAGGGAGTGGCGACGTTTTTGGCCTCGGCCTCCTCTATCAGCGAAAGGGCGGCGTAGTACTGGATTTTAGCTATGCAATCGTCTATCTGCCCCATAAGCCTGGCATAGCGCTCCTCGAGCTGCTGCGAGCGCTTGCGCAGCTGCTCGAGCTCGGGGTGGGCGGGCCAGTAGTTTTCAACAAACTGTAGGCCTCGGTGGGCCACGCTCCATTTGCCCTCGATCAAGGCGCCCCGGGCGTCGTCGAGATAAGGCAGCGCCTTAACCATATCGCCCAGCAGAAATCCGCAGGCGGGGCAGGCGGCTGGGCCTTCCTCGTACGGGGTGTCGCAGCCTGGGCAAAAGCCGCTAAGGGGCTGCGCGCAGTAAGAGCAGACCACGCTTTCGCGGGTTACCCGCTCCTTGCAGGCGGGGCAGCGAATGAGGGGCTTTTCGCCGCCTACGGGAATATGATAGGCGCCCGAATAGCGCCTTATGAACTCCTCGGCCTCGAGCACCCTTATGCCACAGGCTTCGACGCCGTAGTTTATGAGCCTGAGCAGAGCTTCGTTGCTCAGGTATTTTTGGCGGGTAAACTCCTCGTCGATCATTTCGGCGAGGCCGGGATAATCGCTCACCTTTAGATAGCGGTCGTACATCTGCTTTGTGTCAAAGCTTTCAAAGAGCCTAAGAGCCATGCCCGCCAGCTCCTGGGCGGCGGCCGAGGCGGGCGAGCGGCTGGAGGCGGCCTCGCGGCGCCTGGTCTCGGCCGCCTCGCGGAGTTTTTTTATCGAGGAATAGCGCGGCTCCCCCAAAAAGGCGTAAAGATCGGGAAACCCGGCGACTGAAAGATTTCGCTTAATGCTTTTGGCGGTGACCCTGTCTATAATTTCGCCCGCTTCCTCCGTTGCCGGCGGTGGCGGGAGATCGGATACGGGGGTTTTGGCCGACTGGCGGACACGGTTCTGGTCTACCCCCCATACCCGGTAGCGGGCGGCCAGGGCCGCGACCTCCCTGGGGAGGATGTGACCCTTACCCTCGAGAATACGCAGCTCAGCCTCAAAGCGGCGCAGCGCGTGCTTTAAGGCTAGCTTTGCCTCGCGTGCCTCCTGCTTTCTCAGGGTGGGGCTGAACATGTTTTCCTCAATATCAGGAACCATACCCAGGTACGCAAGGGCAAGGGTGCGCTTCGCCGGGTTATCCTGCCAGCGAGTCCACTCAAGCTTTTTGCGGCCTATCGCGGCTCTTATCTGCCCCGGATCCACGCACGGCGGATCGATGGGCAGCTCGAGCAGCACATAATAGTTTTCCCGTTCCATTGCGTATACTCCCAATCCGCCGGAATTTTACCACAAGCGGATCATATTGTAGGTTTAGAACATCTTCTTACAGTATCATAGAGTCCTCAACCCGCTGCTTTGCCAAATTAAGCTCCCGGCCCGAAATCGCGTCGGCGGTTTCAAAGCGGGCCATAACCTCGCGGCCCATGGTTTTTTCAACCGCCCGCAGCTCCAAAAGCCCCCCCTCGCTCAGGGCAAACTCGATCTCTAAGGGGCTCCCGGCCGAAAGGCCCTCGGGCAGCTCAAGAATTGCCTCGCCGATCTCGGTCCCCTCGTCGGGTGACGCCGTCTGAGATGAGCAGAGGCTCTCGAGAACCCGGATCGAAACCTGCTTCTGGCTCCCGGCAACAGTGTAGAAG
>JAITVF010000176.1 GCA_031285945.1 Oscillospiraceae bacterium | reverse complement strand
GTCAGAGGGCGCAGCTCCAGGCTCTTCATCGCAGCACCGCCCTTCTCGCGGCCAGAATGGTCACCGTTTCGAGTACGCATCCACCCTGCCCCGCGCTTTCGTCTATCCCCGACCAGCGGCAGCCGGTGTAGATTACCCGCCTGCCCGGTCTCGCTATAACCACGTTAAAGTCCTCGAGCTCGTAAAAGTCGGCGTCCTCCCCGGCAAAAAGCTCCACCCTCGTAAGCTCCAGCCGGTGAACGCAGCTGCCCGTTATATGCCCCACAGGCTCATGCGAGCCTAAGGCCTCTACCGGTATGGCGGAGCGGTCGGTGCGTACGCGGTAGCTTTGGGCCACCGCAAGCCTTTTGCCGTTTACCTCTATGGAGATATCCCCGCCCGTAGTAAATGTGAGCATATTGTCTGTTCTCCTTTCCTTATACTGCTCCGCGATTAAAATCGTTTCAAGACGTGCGAGGATTTTTTTCACCCTGCAAGGCGGACAACGCAGCAGGATGGAAAAAAGACCGCAAGGCTGGAATGATTTTGATTGCGCAGTTGTATTACGCCCTTATCCGGGCGGTGATGTGAATGCGGCCTATAAGCCGCGCAAGGGTAAAGCCGAGGCCCACGGCGCATGTAGAGGGATCCTGCGGCTCGGCCTGGCAGCGGGGCGGGTCAAAGTCCGATAATATCCCCTCCTCCCGCAGGGCCATAAGCTCAGCCGTAGCCTGATCCTTTATGCTTTGGGGGGCGGTAACACCGTCGCGCAGCCTTTTTTCCAGGCAGCCCTTTATCCGGGCCAGAACATAGTCCGCCCCCAGGGTAGCGCCAAGCTCACGCATTCCTTGATCGGCGGCGGCCGTAAGCCCTCTTATTAGCCGGACCGAGCCGCACGCCTCTTCAAAAACGCATACCCCCGCCCTCAACAGGCTCTGTATCTCTTCCTCCGGCAGAAGCTGCGCGCCCTTCAGGGCGGGAAACTCCATCCCGGAAAATCTTGTCAGCGGGTGGCGTGAGCTTAAAACCGCCCCCGCCATCGCGCAGGCCGCGAACAGGGGATCGCAGCCCGAATCCTCGGCAAGCCTCACCCCCGGCCCGCAGACCAGCGCCCGTTCGTGCGCAAGCCCCCGGGCAAGCTCCGCCGCTTCTCTCGCGGCCGCTCTGCCGGTCAGCGCAAAGCCCCCTCTCCCCTCCTCTGTCAGGGAGTAAAGCCATGGCGAGATAAATCCTTCGGGCACGGTCTCATCGCAAACGCAAGCAAAAATTTTATCCTTTATACCGGCGATACGGGCAAAGGGGTTTTCCCCCTCCTTGTAGCGCGCGAGAAGAACCCTCCCCGCGCCGCCCCTCAAAAGAAGCTCGGCCGCTGATTTTTCCCTTGGGGTAAGGTCTTCCTCCCCGCCGTAAAGCTCGGTTAGAATATAGCTGCCCGGTTCAGCCTCGCCGCATGCCATAAAAAGCGCGGCCATTGCGTTTTCGTCGCCGCAGGCGGCGCTTTCCCGCTCGCAGCGGGCGTAAACCCCGGGCCGCAGGTTATCCTTCATAAATCATTCCTCCTTATATCAAGCTTTGTTATGCTTCCCTCCTCCAAAACAGTCCCGGCGGAAGGGGGCCCGGTTAACGCGGCCTTTAGTACGGCCTTAACCGGTAGCCTCCACGAGCGGCGGGCCTCCTCCCGGCAAAGGGGCTCGCAGGTTATCTCCTGTAGCCCTATTTGCGGCGCGTTTCTGAGCAGCGCGCCGCAAAGCTCCTCGTACAGCCGGTGGAGCCCATCTGCCCCCGAGCCGGGCCGGTAGAGGTCGAGCCTGAGGGTTACGGTCACAAGGCCGGGATTCTCCCGTGAAATTGAGCCGAACCCCAAAAGCCCCGAGGGCGTAAGGGCTACCCCCTCGATTCCCGCGCAGAGAAAGGGTCTGCCGGCCGGCGGAACGCGCTCCTCGGGCCACGCCGCCATAACGTCGCAGCCGCCCGAAAGCTCCAGGGCAAGTAGCCGAACAAGCTTATCCCTTAAGGCTGTCAGGTCGTTCATATCCCCAGTCCTTCCTTTTCGAGAATGGCGCGGGTGTAAAGTGGCTTTGCCGCGAGGCGTCTCTGCTCGGCGCCAAGAACCCGGTAGCGCTCACCGCCAAGCTCTATCAAAGCGTTTTCCCTGATTCCCTCCTCCGGCGGCCCGTAAAGAATATACCGCCACCCTCTGCCCACTCCGGGGGGGCCCGCGTCCTCGCCGGGCAAATTCCCCCACGGCCTTATTACGGCCGGGAATTCCTTCCCCGCCAGGGGGGCGCCGTCCCCGTTTAAGAGGACGGCCACGCTCCCCAAGCGCTTGAGCGCGCCCGGCAGGCTAAAGGCCGCTAACACGCCGCCACCCGCCCAAGAACAAATGGGGGCGAAAGCAAATCGGCTATATCGGCCAAAAAGCCTTCGCGCAGGGCGTCAAGCTCCTTTGCCGTGACGGCGTATGAGGAAGATGAGCGCATTGATACGTCGCCCACTCTTATTTCCTCCGCCACTCCCGCCTCGCGCGCGAGCAGATCGCACCAGGCAATGCCCGCCGCCGCGCCGCAAAGCCGGTTCATGTGCGCACCTGCCTCCGCCTTGTCGGAAAGGCGGGCGGCAAGGTTATCGGCGGCTCTGTCGCTTATGGCCCTCAGCCTTTCGTTTTTCTCCTCCTCAAGGTCTGAGTAGAGAAGAAAGGCCTCGTACACGCGGTCTTTGTCAAGCATGAATTCTCCTCCTCCCCCGTTAAGCCTCAAGAACCCGCACGGCTTT